>JAJDNB010000082.1 GCA_022340905.1 Deltaproteobacteria bacterium
ACCATGCCTGGGAAAGGTGGCCTCACCATCACAGGAAAGCTTGGCGAGGTTATGCAGGAGTCGGCCCAAGCGGCACTGACCTATGTGCGCTCTCGTGCTGTGGCCTTGGAGCTCAATCCGAATTTCTATAAAAAACTTGACATACACGTCCATGTACCCGAGGGAGCCATACCGAAAGACGGGCCATCCGCAGGTATTACCATGGCCACTGCAATTGCTTCCGCTCTCATCAAGGTACCGGTTCACAAAGATTTGGCTATGACTGGGGAAATTACCTTGCGAGGACGGGTGCTGCCCATTGGTGGGCTGAAGGAAAAGGTGCTGGCGGCCCACCGCGGCCTGGTCAAGAGGGTGCTCATTCCTAAGGAGAATGCCAAAGATATAAAAGAAATCCCTGGGAAGATCCTGAAGGAAGTTGACCTCGTTCTCGTGGAACACATGGATGAGGTGCTCAAGCACGCTTTGGTGGTGGATGATCCTGAGAAGCTTTTCAGCAAACTAGAAGAAGAGGCAGAAGAGGTTCTGGTTCCAAGTGAGCCTGCTGAATCTTCTGAGGAGATTACCGCTCACTAGCTTCCAAGCTTACCTTACCCGCGCAGACAAACATAGCGCCCAACCGATTATCGGCTGGGCGCTTTTTTATTTGTTGCCCGTTGTGTCAATAACGGTTCTAGCATGGGGCATAGAGCATAGGCAAATACATTTGGCAGTGGACAACAAGGCGACGCGGGGACGGGGAGACGCGGAGACGGGGAGACGCGGAGAAAAAAGACTCCAGAAATCAGAGGTCGGACGACAGAGGACAGACAACAGCAGGTAGAACTCAGAGGTCAGAGGTCAGAGGTCAGAGGTCAGAGGTCAGACATCAGAGATCAGAGGTCAGAATTCAAATTACAGATGACAGATGATAGCAAGCCGCGTCGTTATCCGTTATTGGTTATCCGTTATTCGGGAGTTTGCTCCTGTGAGCTTTGAGCCGTGAGCTATGAGCTGAATTGACGGTTTCTACGATTTCAAAGACTGCAACTATTTTTCGCACGCTATGCGCTCTGCGCTAAGCGCTATGCTAGTTTCAACCACTTCACTGACTATGCCTATAATTTTCTTGACAGAACAATGATGACCTGTTAATGGCAAGGCAGACAGAAGGGCGGGTAGCTCAGTGGGGAGAGCATCGGCCTTACAAGCCGGGGGTCGCAGGTTCAACTCCTGTCCCGCCCACCATCAGAACAAAAGGACCAGGATATATCCTGGTCCTTTTCACTTTGGCGAACACCTTTCCCTGCTATTGCTCCAGATCTTCGAGGTACGATCCCAGCAACTTCAGGTTGACCAACATCCTCCGTCTCACGCGGTCACTCACTGAGGAACCTTCCTCCGCCTTTAGCTCTATCGTCTTCTGAATGAAATCAAGTGCCGACTTTGCATTCTCCCAACTTTCTTCTCGGGTTGAATCAACTTTTTGCTCCGAGAGGTCTGCATGTTTGGCTGTGGAAGCCAACTCTATGATCAAAGTGTTTTTTGAAATTCTTTTACCCCTCGACACTGTCTCTGCGGCTGCTCTCATGGTCAGCCAGTCGTCAAGGTCTTTGGGAAGTCTCAACAGCCATCTTTTCTCCATTACGCCACCCCTTAGATTATGATATATTTAGTACTAAATATATCATAGTGATCTAACAGTCAAGAAAAACTTGACAAATGAGAAAAAAGTCATGTCTCCAACCGCTTGTGGGTCTGTGGCAAGATAGTGATGCAAATTAACGATTGGACTGATGGATTTGCTCAACTCAATCTCAGATTTGGTCTCCCCAAAAACCACTTGGACTATGCTCTACGGTAAGCAGGCGAAGGCATGCGGATCAGGTGACCCCCTCTTGCTTTCTGCCATGCACAAGTTGCCTTATGGTTTGTTATTCGCCGTGATCTCTGGCTGTTTTGCGCTGCTTTTGAGCTCTGCCACTCTGGGGCGACTACCTTCCTTATATATAGGCAGTATTAAAATGTCCCCTGTTCCTGTTATTCAGGCATTGATCTTGCTACTAAAGTCTCCTCTGACGAGAGAAAATCTTTTTATTTTGAGCACTCGATAACTTGGGCAAAAAGGAGGGGCACCCATGTCGGAAAAGATTCTCGTAGTTGACGATGAAAAAGAGATAAGGGATTTGCTAAGTATCTATCTGAAGGAAGATGGTTACAGCGTAATTGCTGCTTCCAGCGGACAGGAGGCCATAACCCTGGCACAGGAACAACACCCGCAGGTAATCCTCATGGATGTCAAAATGCCCGGCATCGATGGGGTGGAAACGTGCAAGAGGCTTAAAGAGGAAGAAACGACCAAGTCAATTCCGGTTATTATGGTTACCGCTTATCAGGACCGAGACGTGGAGGCATATCTCGAAGGAGCCGATGATTTCGTTAACAAGCCCTTTGATAAAACAGAAATCACCTTTAGGGTGAGATCGATGCTGCGCATCCGTCATCTGAATGACGAATTAGAGAGGGCAATGGCCTATATTGAGGAACTAGACAGAAACCTTCCCAAGCGCTAACCCACCATCGGAAAGAGCTATTTATTTGAAGGGGAGAATTTTGCCTGCTGAAGTCGACAATTAGTGGATTAGAGAATTGGAAATCTCGTAAAAACCGTAACAGTCGTAGAAGTCGTAAAAGTCGTGAATGGTGTGAACGGTAAACGGTCAATCCCCTGACTAATTGACCAATTTTCTAATTTCCTAATTTCCTATTTGCCCAATTCCATCACTTTCTCATTGACTACCTACCAGTCTGGCTGGAGCACAGCCGAGTGCCTCAAGGTCTGCTCTTTGCGGTCTGCCATGACATGTCTTATCTTAGATGAACTTAAACGATTGTTTCAATACGAGGAGTAGTTTGGGTGCGTCCTCCTGCGAACCTCAGTAGCTCAGATCAAATAAAGAAGACAAAGGATGTAACTTTCAAGTCCCATATTGGCCCCATTCTTCTCCTGGGACAAATTTTCCTGTTGAATTTCCTGAGCAGGGTGATTCTTGCCCCTTTACTTACAACCATCGAAAGAGACTTGGGAGTAGGTCACGCTGAAGCAGGTTCCCTCTTTCTCCTCATATCACTGGGCTATTTTTTCTCCTTACTTGCATCGGGATTCGTAGCCTCACGGCTCATGCACTACCGGACAATAATCCTATCTGCCTGTGCCATCGGCCTGGCCCTTGTGGCCATCTCCTTCAGTAACAGCCAACTGGCGGTGCTACTTGGATTGGTCCTCGTGGGCTTGTCAGCCGGACTTTATCTACCTTCCGGAATTTCCACCTTGACCTCACTGGTTGCCCCTAGCCAATGGGGTAAGGCAATAGCTATTCACGAATTGGCTCCCAACCTCGGTTTCGTTCTGGCACCTCTCATATCTGAAGCTCTGCTCAAATGGTTCTCCTGGCGAGGCATCCTCGGAGTCATGGGGATGGCCTCCATTGCCGCAGGAATGGCTTTCGCACGTTTTGGCAAGGGTGGCAGATTTCCCGGCGCAGCTCCCAACCTTGCTTCTGTCCACAACATTCTGACAAGGCCAGCATTTTGGGTGATGACCATTCTCTTCAGCCTCGCTATCGCAGGCAGTTTGGGTGTCTACGCCATGCTGCCCCTCTACCTCGTGGCTGAACGTGGCCTAAATCAATACTCGGCCAACATCCTGGTTGCCTTGTCACGTATATCTGGCCTGGGCATGGCCTTTTTGGCAGGATGGGCTACTGACCGTTTTGGGGCCAAAAGAATTATGGCTGCCGTTTTTCTCTTGACCGGCTCCATGACCGTTCTTTTAAGTGTGGCGCAAGCTTACTGGCTCGTGGTTATTGTCTTCCTGCAACCAATGTTGGCTGTCTGTTTCTTCCCGGCAGGTTTTGCCGCTCTCTCTTGCATAGGACCATCTAGCTCCCGAAACGTTGCAGTCTCTCTTGCTATTCCCTTAGCCTTCCTCATAGGAGCCGGCTCCATACCCACCGGGGTTGGAATAATGGCTGATTTTGGCAACTTCGCCCTGGGTTTTGTGCTGGTAGGGGGCCTAATACTTGGCGGATTCCTTTTGACTCTCCCCTTACAATTGCCCGAGGAAGAAGAGTGTTCGGCAGCTTTCTCTGCAGAGTAGCTCGTGCCGCTTTTGATTGACCCCAAATAAAAAGTACTTTGGGACTGAGGCCTAACTGCCCCTGACGACAGCGATTCTTTTACTTGTCTGACCTCATATTTACTCCGAAAAGTAAAGGGTGGCATGATGTTTGTATGTCAACCTTATTGTCTGACCTTAGATTGATGAAATCCAGCACCTGTAACAAGAAGGATTGACCGAAGTGAGCGGGTACTCAATATACATAGTAGATGACGACGCTGACATGAGAGAAGTGTTGAGCCTCAGCCTTGAGGCAAAATATCAGGTTAGAACCTTCTCCACCGCAGGAAGTGCACTGGAAGCAATGAAGGATCATGCCCCCGATCTCGTTTTGTTAGATATTGGCCTGCCCGACATGAGCGGGGTTGATGCGTTGCGGCAAATCAAGAAACGTATCCCAGACGTCCTGGTAATAATGGTAACCGCCTCCACTGATATCAACACTGCCATATCCACCATGAAACTAGGGGCCTCCGATTACATGATGAAGCCTGTCAATGTCGATGCTTTGGAGGTGAGTGTTCGTAACGTTCTCGACAAGATTAGGCTCAGAAAAGAAGTTCAGGTCCTGCAAGAAAACTATCTCAAGGAAAACATCCCCTGTTTTGTGGGAGAAAGTAATGCCATCCAGGACGTAATGCAATTTGTCGACAAGGTGGCAAAAGCTGTGGACACCCCAGTCCTTATACTGGGTGAGACTGGTACGGGCAAAGAACTCATAGCAAGTGCAATCCACTATAAGAGTCCAAATTTCAATGGTCCTTTTCTCACCTTGAACTGCTCGGCCATACCCAGAGACTTGATTGAAAGCGAACTCTTTGGCTACGAAAAAGGGGCTTTCACCGGCGCCAAGGCTGCAGGTAAAAAGGGACTTGTGGAACAAGCCGCCGACGGCACCCTCTTCCTCGATGAGGTCGGTGACCTGAGCCTCGAGGCCCAGGCAAAACTCCTGCGATTTCTTGAAGAGGGAGAGTATTACAGAGTAGGAGGAACCAAGAAGCTCCGGATCCGTACCAGAGTTGTTTCAGCAACCAACAAGGATCTGGACACCATGATAGAAAAAGAACACTTCAGACGGGACCTCTACTACCGCCTGGCAGTAATCAAGGTGGAGGTGCCAGCTCTCAACGAACGGAGAGACGATATTGTTCCCATTGCCAGGCACTTTCTCGCCGAATTCAGCAACAAACACGGTAAATCCTTCTCCGGCTTTTCCCCAGAAACCGAAGGTAGGCTAAAAAGCCATAATTGGCAGGGCAACATTCGCGAGCTGAGAAATCTTGTCGAAAGAGGAATACTTGTCGGCCAGGGACCTGAACTATCTCCACAGGATCTTGGTCTTGAGGGCATTGCTGAAGCCATAGTGACACCCACCGACGGAAAGGGGGACGGAGTTCCGGTCCTTCCCGACGAGGGGCTGGACCTTCAGGCCCTGGAGGAACACTACATAAGAGAAGCCTTGGAAAAGGCCGGGGGAAATGAAACCAAGGCAGCAAAACTTTTGAGAATGAGTTACTATTCCTTCCGTTATCGAAGAAAAAAACTCGAAGAAGAAGCCTAATCGAACATCACTTCTCATTTATTATTTTACATTTCTCAATCCACATTCGGCAGAACTAACTGTCTAAAATCATTTAATGTTTAGGAACTGTTTAAGTCGTTGAAGTCGTTTATCACAGGGGTCAGAAGTCGGAGATCAGAGATCAGCTTTATACCTGACCCAGTCCTCTGATATCTGACCTCTGAGTTCTACTTGCTGCCGGCAGCCGGCCGGCCGCTGCCAGCTGTATTTCTCTATGCCCCATGCCCTATGCCACCATGGTAAGCGGTACAAGATGTTATCCGTTATTCGTTTTTCGTTATACGCAAAAGATCAACATAAAACTCGGTCTTCTCTGACCTCTGACTTACGACCTTCGACTCCTACCTCTAACAATACATGACAGCGAAACGTAGTGACCCAATGACGGCATAGCCAAATGACGCGAACCCCAAATCCGCAATCCACAATCTGCAATCCGCAATCTCGTCGCTGGCTGGCTAGCAAAGAACAGCTTGGCCATTTGGCCATTTTTTGCGATTTAGCAAGGGGTTTTACTGCAAGCGTAATCTTTTAACATATGGTAATAACTAATATTTCTCTCCTTTCTTCCCGTTGGCATTCCTTCTGCAAACTAGTAACAACAAGACAAAACGTATAGCTTTTGAGGGGGAGGAAAGAGATGAAAGCAATGGATAAGAGAGTAATAATAGGTTTGATGATAATTTTATTGATGGTTGCTTGGCCCATGGCCTCCATGGCAACAGGAGTGGACAGTATTAAGATTATTGACTTTGGTTTGTACAAGACCACATTTGCCGGCTGGCAGGAAGCACCCGATACCCAGCGCGGTAAGATTCAGATAACAGGCCAACGGGAACTGGTAAAACGGACGAAAATGATTCCTGGTAGTGATGGCACCGAATTTGGCTTTCGGTACGTGGTAAATGGTCAAGAGGAAGGTGGCGAGGTGGATCTCCTGGTTAGGGTTTCCCATTCGGGAATGCAGAGCAGTGAAGAGTGGGTTGCTTCAAGGCAGATCGGCACTCCCTCCTTTGAGGGCTGGAAATTCGACCATGAGTCACAGATCATCCCCGGTAAGTTGACCATTGAATTGTTTCATGAAGGAGTAAAACTGGCTGAGAAGACCTTCACGGTCTATTAGATCAAAAGGCAAGCAGGCCTATCTCATCTATCGAGGAGGAGATTAACCCTAAAAAAAATTAAGACTAAATATCCTTTTACTTCCTTCCAGCTGCAACAACTCCAACCTTGGCCAACCATCCGCCCCGATTCCGCCAGGCAGGAGTTGTCAAAAAAATATCTCTGCCTCCCCTAACTTGGTTGGATAGTATCCGACCGGTTAGTGGGAGGCGCCTCCCCCCCTTTTATCCTATTTTCCTCATTGGCCCTTCCCATCTGCTTCAGCTCTCAGCCCTTCAGCCATCAGCTGTCAGCTTCATAACCCTTTTGCTTTATTGGAAAAACCCGTCCCCCTTTTTGCCTTTTGCAAATCCCCAATCCAAAATTCGAAATTACTGCCCCCATGCTCCGTGCCCTACCTGTCGTGAACATGTCGAAGGATGCTCCATGCTCATTTCAATCTTCAATCTGCCATCTCAAATCTAAAATCCTCCCGCTTGGCACGCTTCTTGATATTGGTATTGGGCGAATCGGGCGCGGATGGCTGGAACCCTTCCAGCAAACGGACTCTTTGACTCTAGTTCATTTATTTATACCAATTTAGGTTAACGAGTCTGCATCTAGAGAAAAACAAGGGACAAGCCGTCCACTTTTTGTAACAAATATAATATTTTTTAAGTGTCGAGCAATGTCGGTGGGTATAAAAAATTTTACAAGCACCTTGGGGGAGTGCAATCATGCTAAACATCTATAGGATCATTTCACTGAGCCTGGTAACGGCACTGTTCTTTGCTGCTCCTTTGCTGTGTATTAAGCCCATTTCTTTTCAGATCAAGCAAGCGCAGAACAGCCAGCACAAAAGGATGAGAGTTGTTTCTCATAGAGCTACCCACACACCCCAGATCACTAGCAGGAATGGTTCAGCGGCCTGGGCGCGTTCTATTCACCCGACCGGCCACAGCACTATCCGCGTGAACGCTCCCGTATCTTCTCTGATGGGAGACGAAGGTTTTAATGAGAATTACCAAAACGATTGGGAGGCAGACGGAGAAGACGGTGGAATAGACGGTGCAGGAACGGCATCGTATTCGGACCTTTAACTAAAAGGTAACCTCTCAGAATATCGGTTCTGAGATTGGATGACGGAATCACCGAGACATATATAAAAAGGAATTAGTCATGTGTTGGAAAAAAGCTGTCAGTAGGAAACACCTCACCACCGATCAGGGCTTCAGTTTAATCGAGCTTGCAGTGGTTATAGCAATCTTTGCTCTTCTGGCCGCCCTTTCTGCACCGGTTGTGAGTAGCCACAGCCCCATCTACAACTCGAAAAAGGCGACTCGCGAAATTATCTCCCAGACGCAACTTGCCCGGATCCATTCCATCAAAAACCGGGTGAACACCGTGGTCGTTTTTTATCCGGAAGGTTTCATTCCCGCAGATCAGGCAAATTCCTTTCTCATCTACGAAGACACTGACAAAGACTGGATCCAGGACTCCGATGAGAATGTCATTATGCAACGCACCTACATGCCGCCGAAGGTGAACATGATTTCTGCGGCATTCACCCTAAATGGTTCTGGAGCAACCACAGAAACGCTTTCGTACGGTTTTGACTCACAAGGTTTAGCAGCGAGAAAGATAGGCAGTGTTGTCTATGTAACTGGAGACGTCCAATTAAGGAACAGCAAGAACGAGACGAGAACCATAAGCTTCAACCCATTCGGCAAAGTCAAAATATCAATGGGGAGTTAAGGTATGCGGAGATCATATTGTTCATTCAACCATAACCACCGGAGTCGGTCCCGGGCAAAAAGCTCTCAACAGGGATTCACCCTGGTGGAAGTACTGGTGGCAATCCTCCTTCTCACCGTTGGCCTCCTCGCCCTGGCAAAAATGCAGACCGGGGCAGTGGCAAGCAACGCCTTTGGCAACCAGTTGACCCAGGCCACCTTTTTAGCCCAGGACAAGCTTGAGGAGCTTCGGCTGTTGAATGAGTGCTACCTGGAAATACTAGGCAGACCTCAGGTCAGCTGGACAACCGAGGACCAAGATGTTGTCAGCAACTACAACAGTCAGCTGAGCGACACCCAGGATAACTGGCTCGAAACCGATGGCCCCGACATGGACACTATACCGGACCAATTCAGTTGGCAGATGGACACGCCGGACCATACCAACAGTGACGGCCCTGGTGGCGCAGCCAATCCCATTGATGCCAGCGGCGCCACAGTCGCCAATGGTGGTTACACCAGAACCTGGTACGTGGTGGATAACAGGCCGACAACCAAAGCAAAGACCGTGCGGGTACGCGTGACCTGGGGAAATAATCGTGAGGTATTTCTAGACACCGTGCTCTCGCAGTGATGGAGGTTTCTCATGGAGCGAGGACTCAGGAGAAAATCAGTGAGAAAAAGTCTTTCCAGGAACTACAACGGGCCAACCTGGATTCCCTCTCTCTCCAGTCGAGGATTTACCCTGGTTGAGCTTCTCGTGGTTTTGGCCATAGTCGGCATTGTCATGGGAGGGATCTATTCGGTATTCGTCCGCTCAAATAGAGTCTACATCTCCCAGGAAGAAGTGGTGGCCGCCCAACAGGAGGCGCGCTCAGCTCTTGATATTCTAGGCAGAGAGATACGAATGGCTGGATTTATCGCAGCCAATAACAAGGCAGGTGGACTGGATCCCATTACTGCTCCCGCCTACGCCGGCAGTGCTGATTCCGCCATTGAAATTGCTGCGGTGAACTCCACCAATAGGACCACCACCCTGGCATTCAAATCAAATCTGGACGGCACCGACACCGATCTGGACGGCACTGACGACACCGAGGCGGTGCGTTACATCTACTATCACAGTGACCACCCTAATGTGAGCCGGAGGAATACTTTGACCCGGGAAGTTTTGATCTGGGACGGTGGCTGGGTCGATCCAACCGGAGAGGGCGAGACAGTCTTTCTCGAGAACATTCAGAACCTGACCTTTACCTATCAACTTGCTGACGGCACCACCGATGACAATCCAGTTGACCTTGAAAACATCAGGGGGGTGGTCATAAGTCTTACGGCACAGACGAGCATTGCCGTCGAGCCCTATGAAGGCGGCAAGGCAATTAGGGCTCGGCAGCTCATTTCTAACATCCAGATCCGCAATTTGGGTCTTTCCTAAAGAAAAGAGGAGGAGCAGGTGAAAGCCAAAGAAATGCTTGCAAGGATACAACGGTTCGGCTTCAGACAGTTTCTGGCTCGGGTAATCCATAGCGACCGAGGCGTGGCCCTCATTTTCGCCCTGGTCATCTTGCTCGTGGTGAGCATCATGGGCAGCTCTGCCACCCTGACCTCCCAGATCGACCTCAAATTGAGCGGCAACGCCAAGGTGATCCGAAGCTCCTTTTACGTAGCGGACGGTGGCATCATGTTAAGTCCAAAGGTCATCAGCCAAATCATCACCGACCGGGCCCTGCCTGCGGATGACCAGACACCACAGATTACCTATGATGACTATGATGACGGTGTTGATGACCCGCTCCTGGTAAAAAAGATCATGGGCTTTGCCATGGATAGCGATTATCAGGACGAGGACCCCAATCTAGCTGACATCTCTATGGATCAGGGGACACTCGGTAGTATGGCCGTGGATCTCACCCGTGTGGCAACTCGCTACCTTTCCGGGGGTGGAGTTGAATTCGCCTCGGGAACCGAGGGCGTGGGAGTGGGTGGTGCCGCCAGTGCTGCCATCATCTACAGACTCGACAGCAGGGGCACCGTAGGCACCGCACCCAGAACCACCTCATCCAATATAGTGGCACAGTACCGCAAGGTCGCGGGTGTAGCTGGAGGAAGGTAATCATGAAGCACCTTAAGAAATATACAATCACCCTGTTCATTCTGGCGCTGGGACTTTTGGGGACTACCGGAGCTGAAGGGGCAAACACCATGGCCCCTTACGTATCGTCACCTATCTTCATGACCAATGCAGTCCCTCCCAACGTCTTGATTATTTTTGATAATTCAGGGAGCATGAACGCCATGGCTTACTGGGAGGAGCAGGTCGAGCACGACGACAAGTCTCCGGGTGAGTACACCATTATAGCCAGTTCACCCTATGATCCTACCAAGGACTACTACGGCTACTTTGTCGCCGGCACCATGGGAAGCAGGGTCATGTACACCTACTCCAGCGGCAAGTTCCTTAGGGATCCGAGTGGTCAGTGGGAGGGAAACTTTCTCAATTGGCTCACCATGCGCCGGGTAGACATCGCTCGCAAAGTCCTAGTGGGCGGCCTCGCCACCTCCCGTACCGGTGGCGGCAACACCACCCTCACTGGCGAGGACCCGACTCAATCGGGCCGCAGCTATAAGGTACTAGTGGATGCCACTACTCTCGAAGACTACACTCCCTACGACAATGGCGACGACATGTATGTGGGGATAAAAGACGGCTACCTCTATCTCAGCACGGACCTGGCCAACGGCCCCTTCACCGTGTTTGACGCCAGGTACGATATCCAGGTCAAACGGGATTCCTCCTATGCAGACGAGGCCTTTGACTTTCAAGATGGCAACATAGCCGGAGTCATGCAAAAGGTGGGAGACAAAGCCAATTGGGGGTTGGAGTTCTTCCGCAACGGTACTGGTAACGGCCAAAATGGAGGTTATATCAAGAACCGGGTTGGCCACCCCACCATCACCAATCTTTACACTAACATAGAAAATGAGGGCATGCAGACCTGGACCCCCCTGGCGGAAAGTCTTTACGTGGCCATGCAGTATTTCAAACAGCAGCCCATCGATCCCAGCCTGGCATCCCTCTATAACCCCGGCTACCAGATCAACTCGACCTGGGATCCATACGACCTGGACGGGGAGTCCGCCTACTGTGCCAAGAGTTTTGTTTTGCTCTTCACTGATGGCTCCTCCACGAAGGACTTGAACATTCCGGCCACATACAAGGACTATGACGGTGATCCCAATGATCCCAACACTCAGGCACCTGCTTATGCAGATGAAGGCTCCGACTATCTCGACGACCTCGCCCTCTACACCAAGACCAATGATCTGAGGCCCGACCTTGAGGACGATCAGAACATCGAACTCTTTGTGGTCTATGCCTTCGGCGATGATTCGGCCGCCAGGCGCTTGCTGAAAGACGCCAGCAGAAACGGCGGTTTCATTGACAAAAACGGTAACAACCGGCCCGATCCTGCAGCCGGGTTTGCGGTGCAAACAGCAGACTACAGCGATCCTGACACCAATGGCGACTGGTCAGAGTGGTGGGAAGACAAGAGAGTCAGCGCGGATGGCGCAGCCCTGCCGGATACCTATTTCGAGGCCAAGGACGGCTGGCAGCTTGAGCTGGAACTCATCAATGCCATCACCAAGATCCTGGAGCGGGCAAACTCCGGTACTGCGGTATCGGTGCTTGCCACCTCGGGCGAAGGTGAAGGATCCCTGTACCAGGCCTTCTTCAAGCCCAAGTTCTCCACCGCAACGGAAGAGGTTCAATGGACCGGATACCTGCAGGGACTCTGGGTGGATGCCCACGGCAACTTGCGGGAAGACATGGGCACTGCCGGTGTTCTCGAACTGGATAAAGATCCCATTGTCAATTTTCTCTACGACGCTAATAACGGAGATACCAAATTCGAACGCCAAGAAGTCTCGGCGGCTTATCCATACGGCACGACAAATCCTCCTACCCTGCACCCCCTGGTTGAACTCAACCCGCTGTGGGAGGCGGCTTCTAAATTGGCAAGCCGCAGTGCTGCCAGCCGGAATATATTTACCTTCGTGGACTCAGAAGGCTCCATACCCTTCATCCAAGCTAATGCAAATGATCTCAAACCTTACCTTGATCTGGCGGAGGACTCCTCTACCGCAGAGACAGAGTTCTCTTATCTTGGTGGCGACGAGTCGACTCGGGTGGTGAACCTTATTAACTACATCCGCGGGGTTGATTCAGATACCACCAGAAACCGCACCCTGGACGGCAAGGTCTGGAAGCTGGGTGATATAGTCCATTCCACCCCCACTCCAGTGGGCCGTCCGGCAGACAACTACGATGTTATCTACGGGGATGACACCTACGCGGCTTATTACAGACTGCACAAGAACAGGGAAATTGCGGTCTACACCGGGGCCAACGACGGCATGCTTCACGCGTTCCTGGCGGGCACTTTCGAGCCCGGAGCTGCGCTGACAGGCGACGGCGCCAAATTCACCGTAGATGGAACCAAATACGGAAGTCTGACGGCTGGAGATGAGATCTGGGCCTTTATCCCCCAGAGTCTTCTTCCCCACCTCAAATGGCTGGCAGATCCTAACTACATTGACGGCACCCACGTCTACTACGTGGATCTGAAGCCGAGGATCTTCGACGTCAGGATTTATGAGGGAGCTACTGACTCTGCCCATCCCCTGCACGATGTATGGACGTCTGGGATGAACGATGCCAAGAGAACCCTCAGACCTTCCGGCTGGGCCACGGTGCTGGTGGGTGGAATGCGTTTTGGTGGAGGCAGCATCACGGTAAACGCCGATTGGGACGCCTCTACACCTGGAACTGAGGACAGAGTGTTCAGCGGCAGTTACTTCGCCATAGACATCACCGATCCTAAAAACCCCATTTTTCTGTGGGAGAAGACCTACACCGGCCTGGGGTTTACCACCTCCTTTCCTGCTGTAGTGAAGGTGGACGAGAAGCAAATTATTGGCACAGAGCCGAACGAATCAGTGCAAGTGGATGGGCGGCACTGGTATCTTCTCTTTGGCTCCGGGCCCACCACCTATGATGGCACCAGCACCCAGAACGGCAGCATCTATCTGGTTGATCTGGCCACCGGAGATCCAGCGCGAATCTTTACCCAGTCCACCAGTCCAATGACCGGCACGGTATCTTTGCCATCCAATGGTTTTATGGGTTCTCCGGTTGCTGTTGATCTCAGTGTGGACTATTCGGTCAATGTGGCCTACATCGGTGAGAGCGATGATAACGGCGGAGGTTTATATCGACTCCAGGTTCCCGTAACTCTCGACGATGTCAACGGTCAACCTGTCTTACTCTACACGGTTGATCCCGCAACCTGGGTCCTGAGCCAAATGGTAAAGACTGAACATCCAATCACTGCTGCCCCCGCAGCGGCAGTGGGTACGGAGGATTCCGGCAACAGTCTCTGGCTCTTCTTCGGCACCGGACGCTACCTGTCTAATGCGGACAAGACTGATACCAGTCAGCAATACCTCGTTGGCCTGAAAGATCCTTACTACAACGGACTGCTCTCAGATGCTGAACGGGCAACTATCCTCGCCATGGAACCCCTCGCCGTTGCTCCGGTTGATTTTATTAGTACAGGCCTCTTTTTCAATACCACGGGGGTGAGTGTTTACACCGACGGCTCAACTTCGATAGACGCAAGTACTAGTTTCGACGATCTGAAAATCGAACAGTCTTATGGTGAGCGCTATGCTTCCGGCTGGTACAAAGAACTGGAGCCTGGCGAGCGGATCATTAACAAGCCTTCGCTTCTCGGCGGTATTCTCCTGGCACCTTCCTTTGTGCCATGTGAGGACATTTGTGGTTTTGGCGGCAGCAGCTATCTCCATGCCCTCTATTTCGAAACCGGCACCGCTTATTACAAGAGTGTGATCGGGGTGGAGGCAGAAGGAGACAAAGATAGGGTCCTGGACAAGATCGGCCTGGGTTTGGGTATTTCTTCCAGCCTTGGTATTCACGTAGGCCGCGAGCACGGAGCCAGGGGCTTCATCCAACAATCCACCGGCACCATCGCTCAAATTGACCTGAAGCCAGCTTTTAGCATAAAGAGCGGTTTCGTGAACTGGCGCGAAGTGAGATAAGGAGGAGATTTCATGTCAACACGTAAGATCTGCCTTGTTCTCGCCCTGAGTCTGCTGCTGGCAGCAGGTCAGGTGATGATTGGCTCGGCAGGCCAAGAACGTCCTGGCAAACAGGCAAAGTTGGTTTCTACCGAAACCTTGAGGATAATGGACAAAGGGGTTGACTGTATCTACGTTGGCGAGCAACCACTTTACGTATTACCGGAGGTTACCAAAATAATTAACAAATATGGCACTGCCATTACATTTGCTCGGCTGCGCACCCCCTGCCTGGCGGAGGTTACCTACGCCAGGTGGATGAAGGGTGTGGACAAGCTGCCGGTGGTGGTCGAGTTGAAGGTAAAAAGAACCTTTGGCAATGCCACCACCACCGGTTCCCGGGAATAGCAAGGTGAACCAGAAAGGAGGTTGCCAAAACAAAAGACGCATCTAGCGAGGATGCTTTCTTATCTTGAGATCTAAAGGGGGGAGGGGCACCATGAGAATAAAATTTTACCAGAGGATAGTGATCCTCTCAGTCCTGGTGCTGCTGGCGAGCGCATTGGTCCCAGGCGTTGCCAGCAGTCAACAAGATTCTATTGTCATCTCTGACAATATTAGCATACTGACCAATAGTGAGGATGCATCCGGAGGGAGCGAATTCGGCTCTGCGGTGGCCATCGATGGTAGCACTCTAGCGGTCGGGGCTATCCTGGCCGATAACGGGGGGGTCAGCTCAGGGGCTGCCTTCCTGCATAACTCTGCCGAAAGCACTGGCATCCAGCAGACTCAAAATAAGCTCACCGAGAGCGATGATCCCCACAATTACGACTATTTTGGCAATTCCCTGGCTATCAGTGGTGACCTTCTGGTGATTGGAGCCTCTAGAGACGATATTGATGGAGCAGATTCGGGCGCGGTTTATGTAACGAGATTTTCCTATGATGGGGGATCATGGACCACTAGCGAGCAGGCGAGATTGACTCCAAGTGACCCGGTAGCGAATGGCCAATTTGGCAATTCCGTTGCCGTTAGTGGCAATACGGTGGTGGTGGGGACCTATTGGGCTGAAGCGGTGTATGTGTTTGAATACGACGGCTCCAGTTGGGCTGAAAAAGCCAAACTCACCGCCATCGATGCCCAGGGAGGCGAAAAATTTGGCATTTCAGTAGCCATTGACGGTGATACCATTGCGGTGGGAGCTATTAACCGTAGCAAGGGGGATGTAAAAACAGGCTCTGTCTTTGTCTATAGATACAGCGGTTCCGACTGGCAATATGAAACCGAACTTTTTGGAAACGACCTTGGGGCCGGTGATAAGTTTGGCTCTTCAGTAGCTGTCGAGGGTGACACCATCATCGTCGGAGCACCGTACCAAGATGGCGTGGCCAGCAACACAGGCGCGGCCTATGTGTTTCGTCACAATGGCGGAACCTGGATCGAAGAAGCCAAGCTCATCGGTTCTCTACTTGCAGCAGGAGCCCGTTTTGGCAACAGCCTAGCCCTAAGCGGAAACACTGCGGTGATAGGTGCCTACAAAAATTATCTAGAAATGCATGACCTACAGGCGGATGAAAATATTCTCCTGCAGGATGCTGGGTCCGCCTATCTCTTCAGGTTTGAAGGGGATGAATGGAATCCAAAAGACATATTGCCTTTTAATGTTAACGGCGGAGAAGAGTTTGGCTGGGCAGTGGCCATAAGTGGAGATACTGTGGTGGTAGGGGCCCATAAAGACGGAGACCTCTCAGGCTCTGCCTATGTTTACACCCTGGCTCCTGAGAATCACCCTCCTGTGGCCATTGCCGGGGGGGACCTGGAGGTTGAAGAAGGTTCTCCGGTCACTTTGGACGGCTCTTACAGTTATGACCCAGATGGTGATGAGCTCAACTACTCATGGACGCAGCCTGACGGGCAAGATGTTGACCTCGGCAGTGCAGATGAAGCAACGCTAACGTTCACGGCACCTCCTTGGTCGGCTGAAAATCACACCCTCACATTTCAACTCATGGTCTATGATGGTGAAGACTTCAGCGAAGCGGACGAGGTTGAGGTTACCGTCTTACCGAGCACAATGAGCATTTCGGAGATCAACTCTGTTTTAGGTTCCGAGCATCGCTTATGGGGTGTTGACAAAGACATGTATACCTTCCAGGGCACAGAGGGTGACAAGGTGACGGTTACCCTAAAAGCAAAAACAAGGGGGAAGAACAATAACGGCGACCGCGCTACTCTGAAGCTGAAAGATAATATAAGGGGTGTTAGTTTTTACAGAGTAGACTCCAGCAGGCTACCGAATCAAATATGTGCAACCTTGCCTGCAACCGGTCAATACCACATCCTTGTCGCTGGACAACGCAGGTTTTTCAGGGGAAAAAGTTTTTTAGGCGAATATACCCTTACCCTGGAAGGCGCTTCGGGAAGCCTGGAAAAAGGTGCAGGCTCTCCTGTCGGGTACAATAAGCAGGGGCGTTCTGCCAAACCTCATAAGCAACACCCTGTCTGGAGTTGGATCTCAAGTTGGTTCGGACACTGAAAGAGAGGGCTGGAATTTTCTACCTGTCAATAGGGCAAGCAAACACTCGGCACGGGGCAGGGTCGCGTCGGCGACCCTGCCTTTTTATTGCTTGCTTCGACTCGTTTTTATTGGTAGAGTGCCTCGAAATTATCACACCGGTCCGAATCTGTTAAATTTTTAATATCAATAGCAAATATTCTAAAAGGAGTTGTGTTTCTCAGGCAGCATTGCTATAGTAGCAAAAATTCCATACCCGCCTGGCGAAACTGTAGCTTTTTCGCAACACCACTGGGTATGGACAAGGTTAATGCTCGAATGAAGCGGCGCCAATCTGGACTGATCTTTTTTCGTTTTTTACCTATATCTCAATCACTTGTCATCATTGATACTATTTGTCTGGTTATTCTAAGGGAGTCCTTTCACCGTAGGCACGCTTATTGCTCCAAAGAATCCTCCACGCTCTAGGAGACCACCTAATGCCCCTGCACCAGCGTACTATTCAAGGTGAAATTGGTTGTACCGGAATCGGCTTACACTCGGGGAAAAAAGTCACTATAACCATCAAGCCGCTGCCCCCCAACAGCGGCATTCGTTTCTGGCGTAGTGACCTTGTGGACTGCCCTTATATACCCGCCTGCCTCGAGAATGTGGTAGATACCAGGCTGGCAACTACTGTAGGTTGGAACGGCCACATTGTTTCCACGGTTGAACACCTCATGTCCGCCTTCGCCGGCATGGGAATCGACAATGCCCTGGTTGAATTGAATGGCCCGGAAATCCCCATCATGGACGGCAGTGCCGGGCCTTTTATGTACCTTTTGAGAAATGTTGGAATCAGCCTGCAAGACGATGTGAAGAGGTTTTTTTTGATTAAAAAACCATTCAGCCTCAGGAGTGGAGACAAACATATCAGCGTTTATCCGTGCCGAGAATTAAAAATTACCTATGTGATCGATTTTGATCACCCCCTCCTGTCAGAACAGACGTACGTTTTGCGCTTCTCTGGTCCCACCTTTATGAAAGAGATCAGCCGAGCTCGCACCTTCGGTTTCCTCAAAGACGTCGAGACCCTAAAAAACAACGGTTTCGCTCAAGGGGGCTCGTTGAACAATGCCATCGTCTTAGATGATTTTCGTGTTCTCAACTCGGACGGTCTTCGTTACAGAGACGAATTTGTCCGCCACAAAATACTCGACCTCATCGGC
>JAJDNB010000128.1 GCA_022340905.1 Deltaproteobacteria bacterium
CGATTCACAGCCTTGCAGGGTGTTGCCCCATTGCTTCAGCAGCTTTGGCAAAAAGCCTATCCCTTTGCATACCCATTTCCTGCCAAAAGTATTCGTAACATCATTATTTTTGCAAACAGGCCCTTGCTTTTCAACGAAGACAAAGGAAAGAGTAGAATTGTAAGTTACCATTATTACCACACATTCTGAAATCAATCGCCTACAATTTGTTTGAACCGCAGTCCCTGGCATTCCCTTTGCGTCTATCCGCTCCCATTCTTTTTGTTCCACGCACGATGTCATTTGCAGAAGAGGAGGGAGAAAATGAAGCGTGTCTATTTTTATCTTGCATTGTTGTTGGTTTTGAGTCTTGCAATTCCAGCTTATGCAGATAACACAACAACCGGGAATGGTGCGCCTAGCGGAGCACACTACAACCTGAACATAGTCGGTGTTCCACAGGACAAGACCGCTGACATGACTGATAACAACGGGCACCGTATTTTCGTCAATCTCGATAAAAAGAGCAAGATCTTGCTGTGCGAGGGTGAGGAGTTCAGCGTGCTTGACGCCAACGGCACAAAGGGAAGTGCTAAGTTCCAGCTTCCCAATCCGGATCCTGACAATGACGGAATTACGGTGTATTCTGTTATGGTGCGGGCCTTAGGAAAGCCAGGTGGTTCTGCTGCTGTGTCCACTTGTGCTACTGATGAGTCTGATCCAACTAATGTGGTAGAGGTGTGTTCGATGTGGGAACTAACATTGGGAAGGGAAAAAGGTGCCAGCAAATTTTTTAATGCCTCCGAGCTCCTTTATGTTTACGCCGATTTGGATGGGAATGGGATTAAACGGTATCCACTTTTCGATAGCGCTCTCGAAGATTACTTTTGGGACTATGACAACAACGGCTTGAAGTTGGCCCAGTTCCGCTTTTATGAAATGCCGTCAACAGTGCTTGACCCAGAGGATATCCCGTAACAGTAATCGACGGTATTCATAACCTCATTTTGCAACCTCAAGGCAGGGTTCACGACCCTGCCTTTTTTGTTCCCACTTATTTGGCCAGTTCCAGGTTGAAAAGAAGGTTTTCAATCCTAAACGGACCGTGTATAAAACGGGTACCATTTGGCCGCACCATACCTTTCACTTCATACGGGCGCATGAATACCATGCGATGTAAAACTATCTGGTTGATACTGCTATCGCTGAGCATTCTTTCTCCCCAACCGTGCAGTGCCGAAGGCACTGACCAGATCGCGGTTGGGCTTCGAGCGGGTCTCTCTGCGACAGACGGAAATGAAGACTTTGAGCAATACGAGGTCTTTGCCACCTTTGGGCTGCCATGGAGTTGGGAGCTGGCTCCAGGTTGGGTCTTTGGTACGAGAATCAACCTCTCAGCCGGTGCTCTCAGGGGTGCTGGGGACACAGGTTTCGTTGGTTCTGCCGGTCCGGGTGTCGCCCTGAGTATGGTTGATGGTCTCATTGTGCTGAGCGGAGGGGTCAGTGCTGCACTTCTGAGTGAACATCGATTCGGTGAGGAAAACTTTGGGGGGCCCATTCAATTTGTCAGTCATGTGGGCATAGGTTTCAGAATCGGTGATAATCTTGGTGTGGGCTACCGGTTCCAGCACATGTCCAACGCGAGCATCTATAATCGGAATCCGGGCCTGGAACTTCATCTCATCGAGCTGAGTTATCGCTTTTGATCAGTTTCAGCGCAGTTCAACTCCGTCAGGGCATGGACCAATTACCAGCTGCCCCTGCTCACTGATAAGACCGGCTAAACAGTCGATAGACAGCTGTGTGGCAAAGTAAAGGGAGGAATGTCATGCACGACATTGAGGTTGTCAAAAAAGATGGTGAGACATACGAGGTCACCGTTAAGGACTCAACCATCACCACCCATATCGTCACCCTGACTGATGAATACTGTCAAGACCTGACTGAGGGGCAAATCTCCGCTGAAAAACTGATTGAAAAATCCTTTGAGTTCTTGCTTGAACGTGAGTCCAACACCATGATTCTTTCCCGGTTCGATCTGCCAGTTATCGGCGAATACTTCCCCGAGTATGAGAAGCTAATTGTTGAGCGGTTGTAAGAGGAATACATAGGATTAGGTTGGGTCATGAGTCTTGTTCACCAACCAGAAAGCGAGGAGACAATGGACTGCCCAAAGATTAGCCTGATTACTGTCTGGGTGCTGGTTGGCATGTTGTCTCTCAGTTGTACTCCAAAGGGGAAGACCCGAGTGCTGGTGCCGGCAGAGTTCGACCTGGGGAATTACAGAACCGTGGCCGTGGCGGACTTCCAGGGACAAGAAGGGGAATGGGGCAAGAGAATCGCTTCCTGGTTAGAGGAAGGTCTCATCAAGGTGCAAGTCGAAGGAAAACCCTACTTCGAGGTGGTTCCCCGCTCCCAACTTTATGAGGTGCTTGAGAATAACAAGTTGCAGGTGAGCGATCTAGCAGATCCCAAGATTGCTCGCCAGGTCGGGCGTGTTCTGGGTGTCGATGCGATTATTGCCGGCACCGTCGTCGAGGCCCGTACCGACCAATGGATATATACTTATTGGAGGCTTGGGGTGATTTTAACAGCTCGGGTGAAGTTTAGCGCTCGAGTTATCAGCACCAAAACCGGCGGGGTGGTTGTTGACCAGGCTGTTAGCCAGACGAGGAAAGAAGATGTCACCGGGGCGGCGGATCTTGCAACGATAGAAAGCCTCGACCAACCGTTGACCAGCTGTGCGCGAGAGGCTGTTGAGAAATTTATCCGCAAGATCTCACCCCATTATGAGATCTCCGGTCGGGCAAAGCCAGCGTAGCACGATCCATGGAGTCACTGTTTTTTCTTTCCAGCTCAGCCATTTGAGCTGATCCAATCCCGGTTTGCCAGCTTGCTTGGCGATGGGCCGGTGGTTTCCTTTGTGATTCATTTGACGAAAGGGAATAGGAGGTGTGATAATTTGGCATCCACCGATCTTGCGGATCGGCATGGGCAATCTGATACGGAAAGACAGGAAAAGAGATGAGAGAAAAGCATATTCATAAGATCGCCGGGGAACTCGAGCTTACACCACAACAGGTGCTGGCTACCTCCGCACTGCTTGATGAGGGAGCCACTGTCCCATTTGTTGCCCGTTATCGTAAGGAGGCGACTGATTCCCTGGATGAGGTTGCTATAACAGCCATCCGCGACCGAATCCATCAACTGCGGGAACTGGACAAAAGGAGGGAGGCCATACTGAACTCCCTCCTTGAGCGGGAGCTTCTCTCGGACGAGATAAAAGAAAAAATACTGGAAGCAGAGACCTTGGCCGTTCTAGAGGACATTTATCTCCCCTACAGACCGAAGCGGCGCACCCGAGCAACCGTTGCCAGGGAGCAAGGCTTGGAACCCCTTGCTTTGAAACTCCTCGCCCAGGAAAATAACACAGTTCCTCTGGCTGAGGCTGGAGCATTTGTCAACTCTGACAAAGGAGTGGAGACGATCGAAGATGCACTGGCAGGCGCGCGGGACATTATCGCCGAGTTGGTGAACGAAGATCAGCTCGCTCGCAAAAAAATGAGGGCACTCTATGCTGAAAAAGGAATATTCCATTCCAGGGTGGTTCCGGACAAGGAGATGGAGGGGAGCAAGTACAGGGACTATTTCGACTGGCAGGAGCCTGCATCAAAGGCACCTTCTCACAGAATTCTGGCCATGCGGCGAGGGGAAAAAGAAGGAGTCCTGACACTCCATGTCCATCCGCCGGTGGCCGAAGCTCTAACCCTTCTGCAAAGCATTTTTGTCAATGGGGACGGTGAGGCTTCCCAGCAGGTCAGATCGGCCGTGCAAGACAGCTACAAGCGGCTCCTGTCTCAGTCGATGGAAACGGAGATCCGCAAAGTCACCAAAGAGCGCGCCGATACAGAGGCCATCCGTGTGTTTGCGGACAATCTTCGAGAGCTGCTTCTCGCGCCGCCCCTTGGAAGGAAAAATGTCCTGGCCATAGACCCGGGAATTCGAACCGGCTGCAAAGTAGTCTGTTTAGATGGGCAGGGCAAACTGCTCAAAAGCGATACGATCTATCCCTTCACCTCCGAAAAAAGCAAGTTGGAGTCAATGGCAATTCTCGAGAAATTGTGCGAGGACTACGAAGTTGAGGCCATAGCAGTGGGGAACGGCACCGGTGGCAGGGAAACAGAGGCTATGGTTAGAGGTATGGATCTCCCGGGCAACATCCCGGTGATCATGGTCAACGAAAGCGGCGCCTCGGTGTATTCTGCTTCGCAGGTGGCGCGAGACGAGTTTCCGGACCTTGATGTGTCGGTTCGGGGTGCGATTTCCATTGGAAGAAGACTTGTGGACCCTTTGGCAGAACTGGTGAAAATTGATCCCAAATCTATTGGAGTGGGCCAATATCAGCACGATGTGGACCAGCAAGCCTTGAAGAGCAGTCTGGATGACGTGGTGATCAGCTGCGTGAATGGTGTGGGCGTTGAGGTGAACACAGCCAGTGAGCAATTGCTCACCTATGTCTCCGGGTTGGGGCCGCAGCTGGCAAAAAACATTGTCAAGCATCGAAATGAGCACGGCCCCTTTGTTTCTAGAGGGGGTTTGAAGAAAGTGGAGCGGTTGGGTCCCAAGGCCTTTGAACAGGCAGCGGGTTTTCTGCGCATCAGAGATGGCAAAAATCCTCTCGACGCCACAGCTGTGCACCCTGAATCTTACCCAGTTGTGGAAGCCATGGCCAGTGATCTGGGCTGTTCAATAATGGAGCTTCTCAGTGATAATGAACTCAGGCAGCGAATCGATCCGTCAAAATACGTGACTGAAGCGGTGGGCATACCTACGCTCACTGACATTCTTGCAGAGCTTGCCAAGCCTGGGCGTGATCCACGAGAGCCATTCGAAACTTTTGCCTTTTCCAGGGAAGTGCAGAAGATAGATGACTTGCGGCCGGGCATGAGGTTGCCGGGGATTGTCACCAATGTTACCGCCTTTGGGGCATTTGTCGACGTTGGAGTGCATCAGGACGGGTTGGTACACATCAGTCAACTGGCTGACCGTTTTGTCAGAAACCCCAGCGATGTGGTCAAGACTCAGCAACAGGTGACGGTCACTGTTTTGGAAGTAGACCTTGAAAGAAAAAGGATATCTCTTTCAATGAAAGCGAATCCCGACAAGTCTGCAACGGGGACAAAAAGAGAGCCGAAGCCTGAAAGGAAGAGCAAAGTGAGACGGACAAAACAGGCAAAGGGTCCTGATCCTTTCAACAACCCATTCGCCGACGCTTTTAAAAAATAGTAGAGGGGCACGGATACAGAGGACAGACGACAGCAAGTCAAACGGTCAATTCGTCGAATAGTCAAATGGTTATGAATAGCCACGATGACGAGTTAACGATTTGCCTATTTTCCTAGTTGACCAATCGACCATTTGACTCATACTCTATTTGACTAATTTCCTAATTTCCCAATTCCCTAATTATCTAATCTCTTAATTCCTCGATTCCCCACCTGTACTAAATAGCAGGATAGATTTACGTAAGCTGAGGACTGCGAGGTGAACCGAAGATGGGGCCACGTAGAAGGTTGAAATCGCAAAATGGCATTGACAATTGTTAATAAATTATGTAAAAAAAGATAGATATTGGTTCTTTCTCTTGTCTCAAAGAATATATTGTTTACAAGTTCTGATAGATATCCAAGGTGGCACCTTCCCTCAACGCAAGCCCATGCAACATCCATAGTTGTCTGAGAGAGCAATAATAGATTTCGGCGCGCAAAATCTGAATCCAAGGAGAAGAATATGCGAGCTAGAGTTCTCTGCGCACTGTTTACTCTGTTATTGATCGCGGTGCCCATAACCTTTTTGTTGGTAGGTTGCGGTGGCGGCGGTGGCTCAGGAGGGTCTTCGGTTACAGGAAATTCCGGGGCAGGGACCGTAGCCGTATCAATTGCGGATAATCCCACAGATGATTACTCAAAAATATTGATCAAAATCACCGAGGTCTCTCTCTTGCCAGGGCCGGTGGTCATTTTTGAATCTGAGGAAGGGAAAGAAATAAATCTCCTCGAACACCGGGACAACAATGACTACTTGCTCAAAGTGAACTATGATGTACCTGCACGTGCTTATAACAAGATTCGAGTTAAAATTTCTGAGATCCGGGCCGAACCAAAAGATTGGACAGCGGCTGTATGCACAAACAATATAAAGCTTCCGAGCAATAAGATCGACCTCAATCCTCAGGGAACCTTCAAAGTGACACGGGGGGGTACTCTCGCTATCCGCCTTGACTTCGATGCCAATACCGCTTTCGACCTTCACCCTGCTGGGAATTCAGGCAAGTGTATCTTCAGACCGGTAATATTCGTGGATATAGGAGAGGGGATTCCGGTACAGAAATGTCCTCAGGTTATAGCCGGCACAATTGGAGACATCACCTATGACAACACGGGCCAGGCTGAGGATTTTGTTTTGGAGCGGAAAGACAACAAAGATAATGTGAATGTTCATCTGGCTGCAGATGTCGTCGTTTTCGATGGAAACTTTGTCAGTTCGTCTGTCCTTTACAGTGAACTACAGGTAAAAGTTGTCGGAAAATTTGATGAGCATCTGGTATTTCAAGGTACTACTGTTGTCGTAGGTGACGTTTTTACCATAAAAGGTGACGTGGAGAGCGATATAAATTTCGTAGATGGTTCTATGAATGTTGGTCAGTTCACATTTAACCCCTTCCCGGGTGAAGAGATTTTAGACCCTTTTGAAGTAGAAGTCGAGCGAGGCGACACTTCTATCTTGATTGGCTGCGACCAAGAACTGCAACCGGAAGACATACAAGCCGGAATGACCGCTCGCGTTATAGGTAAGTTCATAGCAGGCGACAGTGTCCTGCGCGCAGTTGCCGTATTTTTAAAACCGCGAGAGATTTCTGGCACCCTTCTGTCCTGGAATCCAACTGCGGATGGGAATTACCTGATCATGGATGTGGATGGCGTGACCGTCTATGTTCCCCGCATGAGTGAACCAAATTTCCCCTATAATAAATTCTACCCGATCTATCTCGAAAATGACGGCTTAGTGCCCCTCGGACTTCTTTGTGATACCAGGCAAGTCCGGGCTGTTCTCGATCCATATGCTTCAAATCCCCTTGTTGCAGAAGAGGTACGAGTCCAAGCGGAGCCACCGGAGGGAAAAAATGGCACTGTGGATCAGAATGACGCCCCAGTACTTGTCCTAGAAAACGGCGAGCGAGTGTACTTCTTGCCAGGGGCCACGATAGTAGATGAACGTCCAGGGGGTGCTGACACATCTGTTGATGATCTTGTGCAGGGCGACAACCTTTTTTATCATGGTCTCAACGCCTGTGCTGGCGATACTGATGTGGATTCCTATGCATTTATAGTGCAAGTGGTGGAGTGACCACTGTTGGAGGTGCTGCGGAAAAACCAGGCAACCGGGAAAGAGGGGACGTCAATGAAATTTTGATCTCACGGCACATGAGTTTGAACGACGCTCAGCCGGACCTGATTTTGCCCCCGCTCAACAACCAACCGATCATTCCCCAGGTGAGGTTATAGACCTCTTGGGACACTCGCTTCTTGAGTCGATAAGCAACAATAGGGGAGCGATGTCCCGTCATGCATATCACCACGACAGGTTTGCGGGAATCTTTCTGCTTACATAATTCGGGGTGGAGTAGGAGCTCCGGGCGATGTTTCGCCCCGTGGATATGCAAAAGTTCATATTCCGCATGTGTCCTCACATCAATGAGACTAAAACCTTCTGTGTTCTTTTTTAGGCCGTTCTTCAACTGCCAGGGGAAAAGAGGCTTCACACCCAAGGCCCACCAAAATACATCCCAAGCGAAGATAAAAATCACGATTAGAATGAGTCCCACTAGTATTCTGCTATGCCCCATCTTTCTTTTCCTCGTAAGGAAATAGCCGGAAGTTACTCCTTAATAGTCTCGCATAAAAGGACCAGAGTTCACTCGGCACGCATTCATCTATCTGTTACCATAGCTAGGTCCTGAATTGTGTATATCATAGTCAATGCTCAACCGCGTGATGTGGAGGAGGCGGTCGGGTCAAGTGACAGTTCAATAAGCAGCGGACCGTATAAACAAGGGAAGAATGAGACAAAGATCCTGTTGAGAGAGGAGGATTGGATAGAATGGAAGAGCAAGAAATACAGGCCGAGATTCTGAAAATAACAGGGATTGATAAAGACTCGCCCTTCATCTGGGTACAGATACGTTTTGAGGATATGAAATCCAGTCCCGTGAAGTACTGTGAGGTGAATATTCCATTAAACAGAGAAGACATGGAAGATCTCAGTCTAGATAGCATAAAGAAGCAGGGACTTACCGAGGCAACCTTTTTTTTGGCACGTATTCTATCCTTCTCATACTATTGATTATTCACCGTGAATCTGGCGTGGGCAAGGCCTCAGCCGTTCTCTAAGACTGCAAGCTTATTTGCTTCGCAGGTCCGTGCAAATTTCTCCTATCCTCTCTCATCTTTTACGCAGCTTCGCTTGGGAGAGGCTCACTTACATAGGTCAGATTGAATCCCGAGCTGCTCAAATCCTTCACCAGCGCTGTCGCATCCTTGACCTTCAACCTCATAACGGCTATTAGATCCTGTGTTTCCCTTCGGAGCCTAGTCATTAAACTCAGTATCGATGCTTTGTGACGATCACAAATGGAAATGATCATGTTAAGTTCTCCCAACCGGGCGCCAAGACCCTCAATGGTAATCCGAACGCCGGTTTCCCCCAAACCCAAAAAGGTGCTCAAAAGCCTGATGATATCCCCATTTGTGATAATCCCTACCAACTCTCCGTTCTCCAAGACCGGAAATCCGGCGTTGCCTCTTTGCTGACCCAGATTCAGGGCATCTTCAAAGGGCATGTCAGGAGAAACCGTCACTGGATTCTTATCCATCACTTCCTTGACCTTCACAGCCGTCAGAAGATAATGCATCTCCTGGACGCTGAAGCCAGTGGCTTTTGAAGGAGAGACTTCCATGAACAAGTCATGGGTCACCATTCCAACGAGCCTACCCTTGTTCACGACCAGCAGTTTCCGCACTTTTTTTTCTCGCATAAGCTTTTGTGCCTGGAAAATTGGCATGTCAGGCTCTACGATTACCAAGTCGGTAGTCATGACGTCACGTACACGCATTGCACACCCCTCTGTAGCTTAAAGTTTTTTGTAGTGCCCTTTTACCCTCGTCATGGAATAATACCCTGTAGATGAATTTTAGCCAACTTACCGCACGTAGGGAATATGTTCCAAAAGGAGAACACTGGACTCAATTGGGAGTCAATACGAAAAACCACTATTTTCATGGGAATTTCTCTCCAGCCTCTCAGCTTCGAGAGATCTGTCGACATAAGCTGCCTCTGGGATTTTAACGGTGTGAAGGGTTTTAACGATTTACCGTTTGCCGCTTACCGCATACTGCTTACTGCTTACCATGCTGGCATAGAGCATGAAGCATGGGCTCAGACGACAAATGATAAATTTTGATGTACTGGAGTTTCAGTGGATTGTTCCCAGAATCGAGCTTTGCATTTCTTCTCCCGGAGTGGTTGCAATAGTTAGAAGATTTGCATAAGCTTCCATAGTCTGGAATGGATAGCCGCAGATTAGAACTGTGAGGAATGTGTGAGAAGAGAACATAATGTAATGGATGGCAAAGTTTGCATGATCACGGGGGCTAACTCCGGCATCGGCAGAGCCACCACCCAGGGATTGGCAAATCTTGGCGCTACTGTCGTCATGGTGTGCCGCAGCCGCGAGCGGGGGAAAGAAGCCCTGGATGAAATCAGACAGAAGAGCGGTAATGAAGATATCTATCTACTGGTGGCCGACCTTGCCTCCCAAGCCGCGATCCGAAGCCTTGTAGAGGATTTCAGAAAAGAACACTCCACGCTGCATGTCTTGATCAACAATGCAGGTATTATCCCCAGAAAACGGATGCTGACTGTGGAGGGACTCGAAACTCAGTTCGCCGTGAACCATCTCGCTCCCTTTCTGCTCACTAACTTGTTGGTGGATGTACTCAAAGACAGTGCTCCAGCAAGGGTTGTGACCGTGGCTTCCGACATGCACAGGGGAGCGACCATTGATTTCGATGATTTACAGGCAGCTCAGTCCTATAGACCTCTTCGAGTGTATTCTCGGACAAAACTTGCCAACGTCTTATTCACTTATGAATTAGCGAGAAAACTCGAGGGAACAAAGGTTACTGCCAATTGTCTTCATCCGGGTGTGGTTGCTACCAAGCTCCTTGCAAATGCCATGGGGCTACCGAGTCCACTTAAATCAACCACCAAACTGATAGGGTCCGGTCCTGAAAAAGGCGCCAAGACCTCGATCTATCTGGCAACCTCGCCAGAGGTGGAAGGCATAAGCGGAAAGTATTTCGTGAGACAGAAGCCAGTCGAATCCTCGGAAATATCATACGATGAGAGCCTGGCCGGCCGTCTATGGAAACGAAGCGCTGAGCTGACAGGGTTATCTGAAATGTAAACGAACTGAAAGGGGCGCTGTTACTTTTTTGCCCTCCTTTATCCCACCACTTGCTCAGCCATGCGTATAAGCTGAAGAGAAAAGAGCAGGCTCCTGGCCTTTTTTTTGCAAGGAGTTAGAGAAACATTTCTGAAGGTGACTAGTAAGAATACTTTTCAGGTGGAAAGGAATGGCGTAATTATGAAAATCACGGGAAAAAGAGTGTTTTTGGCCTTGGTGACGCTATTTATATCGACAGGTCTTTGTCATGCTCGAAATATCGTAAATGAAAGCACAGTGAAGGGTGTGCAATATGGTAGCCAGGGTAAATTCGAAGAAGCTGCCAACGAATTTGGCAAGGCCTTGAAAGTTGCCCCGTCCTTTGGACCTGCACTGCGAGGCTTGAAAATCATTGAAGAGGTAGGCGACCATAAGATAGAAAGTCAAACAGCCGTTAATTATTTCAAAGGAATAGCCCACTCGATTAGAGGTCAACATGATCAAGCCATTCCCTATTACAACAAGGCAATAGAAATAAATCCAGAGTTTGCAAATGCCTATTTCAGTCGGGGAGTTGCTTTGGCTGAAGGCAAAGGTGAGTATGACGAGGCTATCTCTGATTACAACAAGGCACTAGAAATTGATCCCGGGTTTGCCAAGGCCATCTTGGCTCGGGGAGTCGCATATTACTATAAGGGAGAATATGACAAGGCATCAGCAGATGTCCACAAGGTACAAAGTTTAGGGTATCAAGTTCCCCCGGGTATTTTAAAGGCTCTCGAACTGGCATCCGGACGACAGAAATAAATTGGATGGATCGGATTTTCGCTTGTCTTCGCACTGAGAATTAATCCTCGTTGTGTTTGATCTCTCACATTTTCTGTTTCAATTAACCTCAGGAATTGCCCACATAGTATTCGCTACCTTATATTGAAAGAAGGACCCATTGCTATGAACAAGACAAACCGTTATTACCTCAAAGCATATCAAAGCGAGAATTTTCTCAATAGCAAGGATGCTCGTGCCCTTCGAATCCTTTCCGAGTACCTGGAGCCAGAGAGCCGCCTTCGCCACTATAAGGTCACCGACACTATTGTGTTCATGGGATCGGCCCGCGTCGTCTCCAATGAACAGGCACATGAGGCATTGGTGGCAGCCGAGAAGGGAAAGGGCGACATCGGGCAAGCCCGGGTGGGGGTGGAGATGTCGGCGTTTTACGAGGCCTCTCGAGACCTCGCTCGGCGACTTACGCGGTGGTCCAAGGGCTTGGGTGAAGAGGAACGCCGTTTCGTGGTGTGCACCGGAGGAGGGCCGGGCATTATGGAAGCGGCCAACCGGGGTGCCTCCGAGGAGAAAGGACTGAACGTAGGACTGACAATCTCCATCCCTATCAAGGAATTTGTCAATCCTTATGTCACGCGCGAACTATTCTTTCACTTTCACTATTTTTTCATGCGCAAGTTCTGGTTCGCCTACCTGGCCAAGGCCGTTATTGTCTTTCCCGGGGGATTCGGCACCCTGGATGAACTTTTCGAACTTTTGACCTTGCTGCAGACTCGAAAGATGCGCAAGCATCTCCCTGTGGTACTGTTCGGCACGAAATATTGGACCGAAGTGATTAATTTCGATAGTCTGATCCATCATGGCACAATCAATGCCGAGGATGTGATGTTGTTACACCGCACCGATTCCGTGGACGATGCCTACGAGTTCCTTGTAAGTGAGCTGAGTAAATACGCCGAAGTCGAGCGCGGGGTCAGGCTGTAATGTAAACTGTTAGGGGAAAGCGCCTAGAGCAAGGCTCAAGTTAATTTGTCGATTCGTCAAATGGTCAAATAGTCAATTCGTAATAACCGCAGAAATCATAAAAATCGTAGAAGTCGTCAATTCAGTTCACAGCACTTAAGGACAAATTATCCGTATAACGAATAACTAATAACGGATAACGACGCTGCCCTCTATCCTCTCCTCCCCGTCTGGCAGGTACTCTCTGCTCTATGCCATCTTCTAAAATTGCCTCAGGGTTTATTCCGCATATGGCATTTTGTGCAGAGATCAAAGTTCCTTGGCCCATATTTTGTGATGAACATGGGGGAGTCAGAGGCGTGGGCATCGTGGCAACTCGCACAGGTGAGTTCGTGCCCCTTTCTTGATGGGTCTGGAACCCCGTGGGTCGGATGCCTGCGATGCCTGGTCCCCCAAAAATAAGGGGCAATCACATGGCTGCCGTCAGCCTGATTGGGATGACAGCTCACACACAGTAACCAGACAGGTTTGTCGA
>JAJDNB010000132.1 GCA_022340905.1 Deltaproteobacteria bacterium
CGATTCAACTGGAGTGGCTCACATTTTGGAACACTCAGTGCTTTGCGGCTCCCGCAAGTATCCGGTGAAAGAACCCTTTGTCGAACTCATGAAGGGCTCCTTGCAAACCTTTCTCAACGCTTTCACCTATCCGGACAAAACCTGCTATCCCGTAGCAAGCCAAAACCTTCAAGACTTCTACAACCTCATAGATGTCTATCTAGATGCGGTCCTCTACCCCAGGCTGACTCCTTTTACTCTTAAACAAGAAGGGTGGCATTTGGAGGTGGAAGCGCTAGATAAACCGCTTCTTTATAAAGGAGTGGTTTTCAGCGAGATGAAGGGAGCCTATTCTTCCCCCGAAAGGGTTCTGGCCCAATACAGCCAACAAGCGCTTTTCCCTGACAATCCTTACGGTTTAGATTCGGGAGGAATTCCGAAAGAAATCCCCAACCTCACTTTTGAACAGTTCCAAGCGTTTCACCGAAAATACTACCACCCCTCCAATGCCCGCATCTTTTTTCACGGTAACGATGACCCGGAACAACGGCTCCGCTTGGTAAACGATTATCTCAAAGATTTTGAGAGGCAGACAATCGACTCTTCCATTTCTCTGCAGCCCCTCTTCCATGGACCCAAACGGATTGTCCGCTCTTTTGCTGCTGGGTCTGATGCCCACGACAAACCGAAAGGCATGATCACTCTCAACTGGTTGCTCACCGAGACCTCTGATACGGAGACAAATTTAGCTTTGAGAATACTCAATTACATACTGCTTGGCATGCCAGGCTCTCCCTTACGCAAAGTGCTGATTGACTCCGGATTGGGCGAGGATCTAGCCGGCGTCGGCCTAGAGGATGAACTGCGTCAGATGTATTTTTCAGCCGGGCTCAAAGGAATCGACACCGGAAATGGGGAGCGTATCGAAAGACTTGTCCTCCAAACACTTGAGAGCTTGGCAAGAGAAGGCATTGAACCAGCAACCCTGGAAGCAGCCCTGAACACCATAGAATTTCGTCTCAGAGAGAACAACTCGAGGGGTTATCCCCAGGGGCTATTGCTCATGCTGCGCAGTCTCACCACCTGGCTCTACGACAGTGATCCTTTGTCCTTACTCGCCTTTGAAACTCCCCTTGCCAGAGTGAAATCTCAGTTGTCAGCAAATCCCTCTCTGTTTGAATCCATGATCGAGCGACATTTTTTGAGTAACCCTCACCTGGTCACCCTCATCCTCGAGCCTGACCCAACCTTTAGTGAAAAAGAGGAGGCAGAAGAGAGTGAGCGATTAGCGGGAATTCGATCGACCATGGGCCAGGGAGAGCTGCAAGGAACGATAGATCAGGCGAAGGAACTCAAGCAGATCCAACAAACCCCTGACGCACCGGAGGCCCTGAGGGCCATTCCCCTTTTGCAGCTCAGCGACTTGGAGAGGAAAAACAGGACGATCCCCCTGGAATTCATCGAGGAGAAGGGAACAAAGACCCTTTTTCATGACTTGCCCACTAGCTCCATCGCATATTTAGATCTGGGATTTAACTTGCGAGCAATTGAACAAGAATACTTGCCCTATGTGCCTATTTTTGGTCGCTCTCTGGTGGAGTTGGGCACGGAGCAGGAGGACTTTGTTACCCTCACCCAACGCATTAGTCGTGACACAGGAGGAATCTTTCCTCAAACATTCTCTTCAGCTGTCAAAGGGGAAGAGGAAGCCGCATGCTGGCTCTTTCTGCGTGGCAAAGCCATGTTCGCCAAAAGCCATGAACTCATGAGTATTCTAAAAGACGTTCTGCTGACAGTTAAATTAGACAACAAAGAGCGTTTTAAGCAAATGGTCCTGGAGGAGAAAGCCCGACAAGAGCAAAAGCTGGTGCCAGAAGGTCACCAAATAGTTAATTTGAGGTTGCGCTCCCATTTCAACCAGGCCGACTGGGCCGCAGAACAGATGAGAGGGGTAAGCTACCTCTTCTTCCTCAAAGAGCTAAACCGAAAAATCGACCAAGATTGGCCCGATGTCCTGACCGTTTTAGAGCACCTAAAGAAGACTCTCGTCAACAGGCAAAATATGCTGGTGAACACTACCTGTGGTGAAAGAGATTGGGCCGAGTTTAATCCGTTCCTCTATGGCTTTCTAGAGGAGCTGCCCTCCGCCCCTGTCCACACATACACCTGGTCACCTGAAAAAACACAACCTTTTGAGGGGATGATAATCCCCGCACAGGTCAATTATGTAGGCAAGGGGGCAAATCTCTATCAGCTCGGCTACCAGTTACACGGCTCAGTTCTGGTAATCTCTCGCTATATTAGGACGGGCTGGTTGTGGGACCAAGTTCGTGTTCAGGGAGGAGCCTACGGTGCCTTCTCTTTATTCAACCACCTGTCTGGCACCTTCACCTTCCTTTCATACCGAGACCCCAACCTCAGGAAGACGCTAGAGGTGTTCGATGAAACGGTTGAATTCCTCCGATCCGGGCACTTGACTGATGAAGAGATTACTAAGAGTATCATTGGAACCATCGGCGACATGGATAGGCATCTTCTTCCCGATGCCAAGGGATTTACTTCAATGGTGCACTATCTTACAAATGAGAATGAGGACAATCGACAAGTACTCAGAGAGGAAGTGCTCAACACCTCGGCAGCAGACTTCGGAAATCTTGTCCAGGTTTTGGATGCAGTAAAGCAGAATGGCTTGGTGAAAGTAATGGGCTCTGCCAGCTCTATTGAGGAGGCAACAGCCCAAAAAGAAGGCTGGTTGGAGGTTTTTAAGCTGTTATAGATTACAGCACCGGCCCGGAGCCTTTCTTGATCAGAATATGATATCCCTTCAATCTGTCCTCGGGGGGTAGATTGCGAAGGTCGTCGAGCACCAAGAGTATACCCCCGTCCCGCAACAATTCTTCATTGTCAAGCATCTTTAGGGTGTAATCTCGGACCATGCCGTGATAAGGCTCTGCAAGGTCGGAGAACTTTATTCCCGCCACGTGGTATTCTGCGTCATGTTCATCTTCGTCGGTTCGAGAATACATAACTTCCCCAGTCAGTTGAATTGAATTGAGGGTACCAGGTATGAGGAACTCCAGACTCACGCTCTCTCCAGGGCGCAGTGGTTCATCCGACTTGACAAAAATCCCCTCGGTACCAAGGTTTATAATCTTGGCTTTGAGGGTGGAGCCGTCGGCCAGATCGAAACGCACATCGAGATTAACAGGTACCCTCAGGCTCTTTCTTTTGCTGCGACCCTCTTCCATACCCTGTTCTTCCTTATTGCGCCAATTCTACCACCTCAAATCTCTTTCGCCCAATCTTCTATCTCTGAGGCCTCATATTCTTCCTGCTTCAGGGCAAGGTCCAGTGATAGCAGGAGACCAGCGTGTTTCTTGGTTTCACTTTCCCCCTGAAATCTAAGGTGTTCCTCCCGCGCTGCTCGCACATCATCAAGACCCTTTTTAATAGCAGCTCCAGGAGAATCGTTCTTCACTAACTTACCTGCCTCGAAGCGAGGAGTAATTCCGTTTTCAGCGACTCCTTCGGCCAGATGAGCGAGCTGTTTCATCTTGGTCATGGCAAAGTCCATCATTTGCCAGCCAAGGATCCCTTCCTTCTGAAAAACCCAGGAACTGCGAATGTGCTGCAACATCTCTGTGTATTTGCTTGCCACCAGCTCCTGTAAACGCTCCACAAAGCCCTCTGGAAGCTCGTTCTCCTCGCCGGGCAGCCCCTCGGCCAGTTCGGGCGTAAGTTTGTCCAAAACTCGCTGAAACTTTTTCGCATGGTACTCAGACTCCCAAGCCTCTCTCTGCAGGACCCGTTTGATGTGAGGATCATCAACTCTATCGGCCTCACCCATATAATGGGGGATAAGCTTGAGCTCATAATCAACGTACGATTGAAAAATCATCGCCCGATTCTTGGGGTTAAAGGGATAAGGAGCCGGCGTCATATTGGGCTCCCCTCCCAAATTGCCGACAATCATACCCAGCCAGTGCATGTGCCACATTTCTTCCCTGGCTCGCGAAAGCAAGCTGGCTCCCAAAGGTGTGTCCTCTCCTTCCAGATAGCTATGAACCACATAACGCAGTATGGCGGCGTGCTCATCAGCCATGTCTTTATTCAACATTGCAACAAGCTCTTCTCTTTCCATTTCTCCCCTCCGGAGGTTGCCTACAGTGAACTATCCAAACTCAATAATAGTTTTTCCAATCGGAAGTCGTCAATATGTAATAATCCCCAAAGGGCAAAAAGCCAGCCCTTTAACATGACTGGCTTTTGCTAATCTGCCGCAGCTATGGGTTAAGCGATCACCTGGCTGCCCGGGCACTGTCAGTTGAGACCCAGTTTATATCGAATCCAGCCTTTGAGCTCTTCACTGATCCCGTATGTACCTTTCCTGCCGCCCCAGAATTCAACTTCCCGTGCAATGAGATCAGGCGGTACTGCCACCTCTCCTAAAGTTTCATCTTCTGTCATGCTCTGCCTCACCAGCACAATCTTTGCAGGCGTCTTCCAGGCATCGAGGGTGAAGTAGCAGCTAACATCACTGGAAGATCGAGCGAAGTCCCGCCCATGGGCCCAGGATGACCCCCATTCCAAATAGAGAGCAACCGCCTTTTCCGGAGTCATCTCCAAATTTAGGCAGGCCATGATTTCC
>JAJDNB010000085.1 GCA_022340905.1 Deltaproteobacteria bacterium
GCGGTGAACTGTATTTTCAGGCAATTAGCCAATTTGTGGAGATGGCGAAAAAAATAAAAAAGAGGGATTCCATGCCAAGGGGTTTTGACAGAAGGTACCCGCGAAGACACTAACCACTGGGCAACCCTTCGACTGCGCTTAGGGCAAGTAAACACTAATCACCATTCGACTTGAAATTTTCATCGTCTATCAGATCATTTGTCATTGCTCTTTTCAGGGTGAAACTGGGAATAAAACTCGACTCACATGGAGAATGATAGATGGGCAAGGTGAAATGATAAATGTCCCCTCGTGGTTTACTCTCCCTTTGTTCTCTTCATAGTTTGATCTTCATGGCCGAGCATAACCGGTCCCGGATCTCCCCAGCCTCCACCGAGAGCCCGGTGGAGATTGACCCGGTTGTTCATCAGGGCGAAATCCACTTCCAGGAGATCGCGTTCGGCCTCAAAACGGCTTCTCTGTGTGTCCAGCACCGTGAGAAAATCTGTAAGACCCTTTTCGTATCGACTCTCAGCAATCCTCTGCGCCTCTCTAGCCTCGAGCAGAAAGGTAACTACATATTCCCGGCGTTTCAGCTGTTCTTCTCGTGTCAAGAACGCTCCCTCCACTTCAGCAAAAGCAGTGAGTACTGTTTTGGCGTATTCTGCCACACCCTGTTGATATCTGGCCTCGGCCGCCCGTTGAGTTGCCTGCAACTTACCTGCGTCAAATAAAGGCTGGGCAATCCCGGCGGCGATACTCCACAGCTCACTCTCAGGCTTGAAAAGTCGGTTTAAATCATCGCTTGAATACCCATAATTGCCCGTCAAGGTAATTCGAGGAAACCGGCTCGCTTTGGCCACACCTACGAGTGCGTTCAACGCCTCTAGTCTGGCCTCGGCTGCCTTAACATCGGGTCGACGAAGCAGGAGTTTGGAAGGAAGACCCGGAGGAACAGGCTCTAACCGTTTATAATAGTCTTCCGGCTGGAGCCGCGGTGGCCTGGTCTCTGGATATCGTCCAAGAAGGACGGACAATGCCTGCTGGGTGGTTCCCAAATCCTGTCGCAGGGATGGCAGCGTTGCCTCCGCTCCGGCCAGAAGTCTCCGAGCCTGTCTCACATCCAGGACCGAAGACAGACCTCTTCTGTATCTACTTTCCACTAGATTTAGGCTGCGACGAAAGGACTCGATGAGCTTTATGTCAATATCGATTCCCCTCTCAAAAGACTCCATCTGCAGGTACAAGGTGACCGCCTCGGCCACTACAGTCTGGGCCACGGTGCGGCGGTTCTCCTCTGCTTGCAGGAGATCGGCCCGGGCCGCCTCTTCAGCCCGGGCAAGACGACCCCACAGGTCAATCTCGAAAGAAGCAGGCAATGCCAGATCGTATGAATTAAATGTCCTGTCGTTTGAAGTTCCCTTGGGTATTTGCTGCCGTTCTGCCTGACCCTGAGCGCCTACCTGGGGGAAACGATCAGCTCGTGTGGAAACCAGTTGGGCTCGCACCTCCAAGACGGCCGCTGTGGCTCTCTTTATGTCAAGGTTGTTCTTGAGTACCTGCTCCACTATAAGGTTCAACTCGGGGTCATTGAACACCCGCCACCACTGGTCGTCTGGTTCCGGCAAAACGAGTTCCACGGGAGTGTATTGATAGTGACCAGGCACTTGGAAGTCCAGATCAGGTCTATGGTAGTCTGGACCCATTTTGAAACATCCACTTATAGTCATAGAGATAGCTAGGACTGCGTTTAGAGATAGAAATAATCTATTCACCCCTACTCCTCCATCTTACCCCCTCCCAAACCTCTCAGGGAGAACTGAGTGATCTGCTCCACCAATTGGGCTCTAAAGGAAGGGTCATACTTTCGACCAGTGAGGCGACTGACCGCCACCCTGGCAAAATTGAAGTGAAGCACCATCGCAAAGATGCTGAAAATATTGAGCAGCATCTCTTCTTCACCCACCTTGTCGGAGCTAACCGAACTTAACCGCTCTAGTACCTCTCTAAAGAAAGGCTGAATCACCTGCTCGGCAACATGCTCAAAAGCTTTCGTGGGTTGGGTCATTTCCCTGGTCATTAACTGACTGTGGCGGAGACGTTCATCATCGGAAAGCGGTCCGTCCACAAAGGCCTTTGCCAAGGCTCGCACCACAGCTGATTCAGACAAAGACTCCTGGCTGGCCAGATACTTCCTGAAGCCTTCCTGCAAGCACTGGGCCCGAGGTACCCAGCGAGAGCGAAAAACTTCCAAATAAAGGTTCTCTTTATTGCCAAAGTGGTAGTTCACTGCCGCCAGGTTGCACTCTGCCGCCGAAGTGATCTCACGGACACTCACAGCTTGATAGCCCTTTTGGGCAAAAAGTATCTCCGCTGTGTCCAGAATACGTTCTTTAGTGAGGTCTTCTCCATTTCTATGATTCATCGGCTTCCTCCACGATTATTGCAAACGTGTGTATAAAACGATCGTTTGAATGTCAAGTTTTTTGTTGTGACTATCGTTATTTGAATGTTTGAAAGTGCCGGTAAGATAACGACCGCTCAGGTAGAATCACAGAATAGAATTAGAAATGGTCCATCTAACGACGAACAGGAACCGTCATCAGGAGGATGGACATGCAGATTAGCCGGTGTGGAAGCCGCTTAGGAAGTCTCTTCCCCTGCAGCAGGAGGCTGAAGTAGAAACCACCATTTCACTCGGGAGTCGGCCCCTGAGTTACCTGAATCAGGTCGTCTGGGCGGACCCATTTGGCAAAGGCCGACCTGACCTGCTCCGCAGTGAGTTCCACATATCGTTGTGCGGCAAGGGTGGGCTCGTCCAGAGGCAGCTCCAGCCTCACCCTGGAGAGGAGTCCCTCGGCGATACTCTCGATGCTCGACTCGGACAGGGGCATCTCTCTGAGCAGCATCGCCTTGGCCTGTCGCAACTGTTCCCCAGGCACCAGCGAACTCTGCATATCTTTGAGATCCCGTTGGATGATAGCGCGCGCCTTGGATACATTGGGGGGATCGCAGGCGTAGTTCACCTCATAGATACCCCGCGTTCTCCCCACACCGAAAGATGAAGACACATAGTAGACCAGCCCCCTCTTTTCCCGGAGATCCTGGTACAGCCGGGTGGCGTAGAAACCGCCGCCCAGAACGTGGTTGCCCAACTCCAGGGCGTAGTAGTCCGGATTCGAGCGAGTCAGTCCCAGGGTTTCCGCCAGGGTCACCTTATCCTGCACCCGGCTCGGGTCCGGTACCGCGGTGGTGGAAGGCTTGTTGGCAGGCACCGGGGGGAGAAGAACGTCGGGCTTCGGCCCCACAGCCTTCCAGCTGCCAAAGTGCTTCTCTATCTCTGCTCTGGCCTGTTCCGGCGTCACCCTGCCGATGACCACGATGGCGGTGAGGTCCGGTCGAAAGACCTTGGCATAATAATCCTTCACCTCCTGGAGGGTCAAAGAGGAAACGGTGGCAACCGTTGCCTGCCGCTGAGTCGGGTCTCCTTCGGGAAAAAGTCCCATATTTTTGGCCCGTCCTACCAGGTAACCGGGACTCCGGAGCTCGCCGGCCACGGTACCGGCCACCTGCTGCTGCACAACAGCGAAATCTTTCTGGCGCAGTCCAGGGTGGAGCTGGTTGTCAGCGAGAAGGCGAAGGCCGCGTTCAAAGTGCTCGGCCAGAACTTCCAGGGAGAAATCGGTGCCTGCCGACACATCGGCAGCGATGCTGTCCAGGGCCTTCTGGAAGGCGAGACGATCCATGGAGGTGGTGCCATAAGTAAACAGTTGATCCAGCACCCGGTCCACCCCCTCCTGCCCTTTGGCGGTCTGCAAATCTGGGTTGTTTTGGATGTGACCATAGACGCTCACAGTGTTGCTCACATCTTCGGGTTGAACGATGAGTTTGATTCCATTAGGCAAGGTCGTCACCACCGGATGCACCACCGAGGCCGGCACGGAAAGCCGATGCAGCGCCTTTTCCGCCCACTCCGGCAGTTTGACCTTTGTGGTCTGTTCGGGGGTAAATGACTCGGTACCGCCAAAGCCTTTGGAGGATAAGGGTTTGCCCGTGGGCTGGGGCCTCAGGACTGCCACCACCGCATGGTCCAGGTCGAGGTATTTCCGGGCCGCCCGGTTTACATCATCAACCGACACCTGCTCTACCGCGGTCACCTCGTCTTGCGGAGATTGCCGTCCCTCCACTGCCAGGGCCTGTGACCAGGCCATGGCCAGACCGAACACCGAGTTCTTCTGAAACTCGGCGTCAGCCACCCTGCGCCGCTTGGCAGCTTCAACCAGGTCGGCGTCCACCCCACCGCTCGCCACCTTTGTCAGAACGGCCTCAACCTCCTTCAGCAAGTGTTCGGCGTCAGCCCCTTGGGCAAAGCCTGCTACAGCCTGACCGATACCCGCCTTGGGCAGGGTGTTGAAGTCGAATCCGGCAAACAGCGCCTTACCTTCGGGGACCAGTCCGTAGAGGTCTCCTCGCCTGCTGCTGAGCACGTCGGCCAGCACCTGGACCGCAGCATAATCCGGGCTGTCGTAGCCGGGAGTGCGGAGAGACACCACCGCCAGTCCAACGGACAGGTCGGTTTTGAGTTGAAAGGTTTCCGGTTTCACCGGCTCCAGGTGCAACTGTTCCCGTGGGGGCAATTTCTTGGCCGGGATGTGGGCAAAGAGCTTTTTGACCTCAGCCAATGCCTCCTCCGGTTTGATGTCGCCGACGATGACCATAATGGCGTTGTTGGGCGCATACCAGCTGTCATAGAATTTCTTGAGCATGGCGCCGGTGGTCTTGTCGAAGGAGGCCTTTGTCCCCAGAGCGTCATGGGCGTAGACCGTTCCCCTGAACATCCTTGCCAGAAGTTTGGTGTAGAAGACATATTCTGGGCTGGAGAGGTCCTGGGCCACTTCCTGCTCGATAGCTCCCCGTTCTTCCTGCCATAATCTTTCGCTGTCGAGAACGCCACGCATGCGAATGGCCTCAATATGCAAGGCCACGTTCAGGTCCTCCGCGGGAACGCCAAAAAAGTACTGGGTCACCGTTTGCTGGGTGTCGGCATCGAACATTCCACCCATGGCCGCAGTGATGTCAGCCAGCTGCTTTGCCGATAGGCCGGGGCTGCCCCGGAACATCATGTGTTCTTGAGCATGGGCCATGCCGGGAAACCCTACCGGTGTCTCGTTCGACCCCACCAAATAGTTGACCACTGTGGTGACCATGGGAGCCAAAGGGTTGCGGACGATGACCACCCGCAGCCCGTTATCCAGGGCGGCACGGAGCACATTTCCTCCCTGCTCCGATCCGTTGCTTCCACCAGGTGAACTTTGAGAGCAGGCGAGCAAGCATGTCAGCGGTAGAATCACATATATCTTCCACAGAATGGAGCTTCTTTTGATCCGCCTTACCCATTTCCCGCCGGCGGCGGCTTTCGGTGAGACTCTCGGCCTCAAATTCCGGTATCCACTGTTTGTCATCTGACCTCTCCTTCACAATGACAAAAACGGTAATTGGCCTGGTCGCTCCGTTGACGGCCGGAGTGCTTTTTGAGGGCCCGGATCTCTCCCGGGGAAAGAGCCGCACTAATCGGTGGCGTAGACTGCCCTGGTCGGCCCCTCTCTTCAACTGCTGTCACCGTGTTAGTTGGAAGATACGATAACTGTTCCCAGCTAAAAAATGGGGTATTCTCTGTATTTGTTGGAAAAAAGCGGTGTATTCATAAGATAGGCACGAGGTGGGACCAGGCAAAAATGCCCAATCTACTGGGCCTCGAAGCCCATGGAGACAGACTGGAGAAAAGTTGAAAGTTGTTGCCCTCGGGACTGAGACTGAATATTATTAAATGTGGCTTGAGTTTCCTGAATCCTTTATGAGATTCCCACCATGAGATGTTCATTGGCCACGCTATAAGGGGCGCAGCTGTCCGAGACGGAGTTTCTCATCATGCCCTGGCACCAGACCACCCTTCACTATTTTGTTTTGATGGCTCTCGGATTCGGAATCGGCGGCTACGGCAGCCTTATCGGCGCCGGCGGCGGCTTTCTCCTGATGCCCCTACTACTCGTGCTCTATCCCCATGATCCGGCCCATTACCTCACGGCCATCTCGCTCGCGGTGGTTTGTATCAATACCATTTCCGGTACAGAGGCCTATGCCCACATGAAGCGGATTGATTATAAATCAGGATTGATGTTTGCCGCTGCCACCATTCCCGGTTCTATTTTCGGGGTGCTCACCACTGCCTCTATTTCCCGCAAATTGTTTGAAGGAGTTTTCAGCGTATTTTTGATCGGCCTGGCTTTATTCATGTTTCTCAGACCAAAGTCGCACACCGAGAAAAAGCTGCACAGACATTCCCAACCCTCTTCAGGAATGACCCGGGTCCTGGCGATGCCCCATGGCATATCTTACGAATACACCTTTCGTCCACTCCTGGGGATAAGCGTCTTCCTCTTCCTGGGCTTCCTCGCCAGCTTTCTGGGGATCGGCGGCGGTAGTCTGGTGGTGCCCATACTCGCCTACCTCCTCAATTTCCCCGTGGCCATCGCCACTGCCACCTCGCAGTTTGTGGTGGCCATCCTGACCTTGAGTGCGACCCTGGTGCATATCTGGCTGGGATCGTTTCACCATGGAGCGCACCGGATCGCAGCCCTGGGCATAGGAGTGCTGGTTGGCGCCCAAGTGGGGGCATACCTTTCCAACAAGATCAAGGGGTTGTGGATCATCCGCGCCCTTGCCTTTGCCCTGGTCCTCGCCGGGGTCAGGATGCTTATCGGCGCCTTGGGGTGATTGGGTCATTCGAATGTGCAGGAAAACCAAAACTGCAAATTGTATTGCTTTTACAAGGGGCTCCCCCCTGTGTGCTGGTGGCTGCCAGCTACTTGTCTGCAAAGACCGGCTTCCTTTTTTCGAGAAATGCGGTGACTCCTTCCATGGCATCCTCGGTATCTGCTGCCAGGCCGAGCAAATTTGCTTCTTTACTCAACGCCTCTCTTTGCGGCATCTCTAACCCTTGCAGGACCGCGTCTATGCACAACCTCACCGCCTCCGACGATTTCTCCACCACCTTTTGCGCTATTTGCTCAACAGTTTGCATGAGTTCAGAGAGGGGTACCACCGCATTAATCAAACCAATTCTGTGTGCTTCGTGGGCATCAATCATCTCGCCTGTCAAGATCATCTCGAAAGCCTTTTTTCTACCCACCTGGCGGGGCAAGCGCACAGTTCCACCCCAACAGGGATTGAAGCCGAGATTAATCTCAGGTTGGCCTATGTGGGCGTTTTCAGAGGCAATTGCCATGTGGCAGGCCTGAACGATTTCCGAACCTCCCCCCAGGGCATAGCCGTTAACCGCAGCAACTACTGGTTTCCCCAACCGTTCAATGGTTGTGGTCAGCCTTTGACCTGGCAAAGAGAACTCCTCTTTGGCGGCCATAGGTCCCTTTGTGAAGCTATCCTTGATCTCACTGATGTCTGCACCAGCAATAAAAGCCTTTTCTCCGCTGCCGGTGACAATCACCACCTTGACGGAGCCGTCGTTTTTTGCCTCCTGCAAAGCATGGCTCAATTCCTTGACAGTGTCTGCATTAAGAGCATTCAGTACCTGTGGTCGATTTATGGTAATTTTTGCGATTCCATCAGCCTTTTCAAAAATGATATTTGAGTACTCCATGGATGCCTCTCCTTTCCAGTTAGAACCTTTTTTCAATTAAGTCTAAGCCACTGGGTTTGCCCTTTCAATCCATCGTGTGATCATTTTTCCCCGTCAGAGTCAGAATTCAGAATCCAGGATTCAGGAGAAGTACCAAAACAACCCTCATACCTGCGAAAACGGTTATCCAGTGGAGTCTGGATTCCCGCCTACGCGGGAATGACGATTCGAATGGTCTGACCTCAGACTTCTGACCTCTGACCTCTATCCCCGTCTCGGTTTTTCTCCGTCTCCCCGCATCGTCCTGCTGCCGGCTGCCTGCTGCTAGCTGACAATTTCCTCTTGCTAGTCACTTGATGCTATGTTATGCATTACGCACTATTATCATTGACTGAAAAAGCTGCTTCTTTGGTGCATGCCACCTCTACCTCTATAGTCTGATCAACTTGATAAAATTGTACTTTCACGTTATATGGTGTTTCACCTAAACCGTCTTAACTACCTGATTAAAGAGATGTCATGGAATATAACAAAGCTCTTTGGCTGTAAGTGACACGAGGAGGGAAAATGGCTCCAAAAGACGACGACAAGCTTAAAGAGGTCCTGGCATCAATTGAAGGTCATGCTTCTTCAATTACCGAGTACGTGGACTCTTTCAAACAACGTATAGAGGAGTTGGAGAAATCAAACGCCGAAGCAGAGACAAAGGTTGCCAAGGCTGAAGAAAGAGCTCGTAACGCAGAGGAGCAGCATGCAGAAACCCTAAAGAAGTTAGGTCAAGTAGAAGCCAGAGAGAGCACCAATTATGCTCCACTGATCAAGGAATTATTCAAGGAACCCCAGCAGGAACTCCTCAAGCACTTGAAAAGCCAGAGCTTATGGTTTGCGGGTGTAGCTCTGGCGGTTGCGGTTCTTTCAGTTATCATTAGCGTATCGATAGTTTCCTTCTATTCCGTTAAGAATATCAGAAATACAGATGCTGTTATAAACCCAATAGCACCAACGCAGATCGAAGCCTCCCTCACCAAAGCTCTCGCCCATCTGGATACAAAGACCCAGAAGTCCATCGAGAGGATTTCCACAGAGACGTCCAAAATTGCTGAAGATATTGCCTATATCACCCAAGAAAGACGACTGGTTGAGCAAATCGTATTGGAGATAGAAAAGTTTCAAAAAGAATTCGCCCCAGTGAGAAGCAGAAACGACGTCCGTCTCATGTATAAAATGCGATTATCTCCACACCATCAGGCAAAGTACGTCTCCTTTTATGAAGCCATGAAAGCGAGCAACATACCCGCCGACCTCGTTCCGACAGATCTCAATGATTTTTATATCTGGGACAGACAGATGTTCCACATTTTTTCCAGACTCCGCCAGAAAGTTAATTCAATCAAATATGAGTATGATCAAGTACCCAACGAGATTTTGCGATTCAGCAATTATAAAGATCGAATCGACGCTACCAAATACGGCGTCTGGAGCATTGAAATAGAGGATTCCTCACAGCTGCTTGCCTACCTGGATAAGCAAGTCGAACTGTATAAGAAACAAATCCTCCTCAACAACAGGGAATTGTGATTTCGGCTAAAGATCGCCTTGCAACCATCTCGAATTAGTATCTGGAGTTTGCGGTCAGCCCTTGACATGGGACAAATCTCAAGTTGCCCCATGTCGAGGGCTGACCCCATTTTAGGGGAAAGTGATCCGAAGACGCAAAAAATACAGACAGGCCTATGGGGTGCGACTCCTCTTATCACACCACCCCGAGATTCGAAAACTCAAGCGGTTTAGCGCTCCCTCCGTTCATGGCAATAAGCTCTGGAAATCAACCTGGCTTTTGGTGGATTACCTGCACCGTCAAGGACTACCGGAAGATTTGCGAGTTATGGAGGTTGGCTGCGGTTGGGGATTGCTGGGCATATATTGCGCAAAAAAATATGGCGCCAGAGTAATTTCCGTTGACCTTGATCCCGAGGTTCTCCCTTACCTAGAGTTACACGCCAAGGTAAACGAGGTGAAGGTTTCCACTATGAAAAAAGACTTTGATTCCATAAGAAGCAAGCATCTGAAGGACGTGGACCTCTTGCTCGCTGCTGACGTTTGCTTCTGGGACACTCTAGAGAAACCACTGAAGAATCTCATTCTCCGGGCTCTCCGGGCAGAGGT
>JAJDNB010000153.1 GCA_022340905.1 Deltaproteobacteria bacterium
TTTGTATTACGCCTCTGACGCTCTCAGTTACAGTGGGGTACCCAACATTCTCATCCCCCTATTGATATCCGTGCTTATAGTACTAAACACAATGATCGGCAGTGTCTATGAGCGAAAGCGAGAGATTGCCGTTTATACTTCAGTCGGATTAGCACCTTTTCACGTGTCTTTCCTTTTCATCGCAGAAGCGCTGGCATTCGCCGTAATCAGTGTGGTCTTGGGTTATCTGGTAGCTCAGACAAGTGCCCAACTTTTTGCCAGTACTTCGCTATGGCAGGGTATTACGGTGAACTATTCATCTCTGGCTGGAGTAGCAGCCATGATACTGGTGATCCTGGTGGTTTTAGTGTCAGTGATCTATCCGTCCCGGGTAGCGGCATCCATTGCCATCCCCGATGTGAGCCGTTCCTGGACCCTACCAGAAGCTGAGGGCAGCGAGATGAAGCTCACCCTGCCGTTCTTGATGAAATACCAGGAACAACTTGGAGTTGCAGGATATTTGCGGGAATACTACTTTGCCCATAAAGATGTGTCCCACGGACTTTTCACCACCGATGACATCTCCTTAGAGTTTTACTGCCCCGTCAACCAATTGTCAGGGCTGAGTGGCCCAGATCATTGTGAAAGGGACTGTATCCAGGTCACTACTAGAGTCTGGCTTGCACCCTTTGATTTCGGGGTTAAGCAGTTAGTTCAATTGCTGTTTTGCCCCTCAACGGAGGACCCTGATAACTACCTGGAAATTCAGGTGAGCTTGCAGCGTGAAGCTGGTGAGGCCAACTCATGGAGACGGATCAACAAGGCCTTTTTGAACGATCTGCGAAAACAATTACTCATCTGGAGATCTCTCGACAATGAGGCCCAGGCTCATTATGCTAAATTGCTGGCTACCGAACACGCTTTCGAGGGAATAACTACTCTGGAATGGACCTAGCCTGGATATTTCATGAATTACTTGCTGCGACCACGGATATGGCCGTCCTTCCTGGCGTCCTCGGGTGTCGGTCCCTGCGACGTACCATTCAGGTACGCCTCGGAACCAACACCCTGCGGTTGCCAGGTGGGACACCCATCTTCGTGGTCTCGCCACAGCAATTCATAAAATATCCAGGCTAGCCTTCCACGGCGATTTCGGACCAGTAGGCTACTTACGAGTACGCTCTTTTCTTTTGGTTGAAGCGGTTACCGGCAGCAGAAATAGAAGCGAAAATGGATCAAAATAGGGTAAGACTAAGGGCAATAATCCTAGGCGTTACGCTGGGAATTATAATTTGCATACTTACCCCTTTTAACAATGCCTACCTCAATGCAACACCTCTTGGGGGCGGCCATTTCCCGCTGGCTGCCTTTTTTATTTTTTTCTGGTTATCTATTGGAATAGCTGCTCTCGGGAGGTTTCGCTTCTCTGCTAACTGGCTGAGTGGTCGCGAACTGTTCATCGTCTGGATTCTCATGGTCATCGCCTCTGGCATTGCCTACACTGGTCTGGTTCGCACGTTCTTCATCAACCTAACAGCTCCATACCATTTTGCCAGCGTGGGCAATCGCTGGGCGGAAGAAATTCAGCCTTTACTGCCTCGGAGTTGGTATCCGGGAGACCCCAACTCGATAACTCTTCTCTACAATGGGTTGGAGGGAGGCAGTCAGATGGGTTGGTTGCAAATCGTCAAGCAAATTCCCTGGAATTGCTGGCTGCCACCCCTTTTCACCTGGGCAGGCTTTGTTCTGCTCTGCTATTGGGTGATGCTCTGTTTGGTTGACATCTTTAGCGAGCAGTGGATAACCAACGAAAAGATGAATTTTCCCCTCCTCCGGGTGCCTCAACTCATGGAAGAGGCCCTGGCTGAGAAAAGGCTTTTTCGTTTTTTAGCCAACCGTTTTTTGATATTAGGGTTGTTGGCCACTTTTACCCTCCATCTCATTAACGGACTCCATTTTTATTTCCCGTCAGTCCCTCAGATTCCCACCTTGATTCTTGCCGGTCCGTATTTTCCCAAACACGGCCTGTTCTCTGGTTTTCATAAGCTGAAGATCTTCATCTACCCAGCTTTTATCGGTTTTGCTTTTCTGACCTCGCGGCAGATTTCTTTCAGTTTCTGGTTCTTTTTTTTGTTGGGCGGCTTGTTATATGGCTTGCTAACTATTCTGGGTTACAATATACCTGCCGCAGCCTTGGGCGTGACCTTTGGTCCCGGCCTCTCGCGTCCGGAAGAAACACAAGTAATCGGTGCTTATGCTGTATTCTTTGTCTTCATCCTCTGGCTTGCTCGCTATCACCTGCTAGATATTGCCCGGCAGTGTTTGTTTATAAGCAAAAGGAAAGAATCCGAGGTGCATTGGGTTTCTCCGAGGATTTCCGGCTGGGGGTTTTGGCTGGGAACCTCAATGCTTGTCTTTTGGAGCATGAAGTTTGGCATGCCTCTGAAGGTGGCACTCCTTCTCCTCGGAGCATTCTTTTTTATTATGCTGGTATCCAGTAAGGTGATCTGCCAGGGGGGTATTCCATATTTCACCCTTTCGGCTGCTCCCACAGACGGCCTGCTCTCCTTTTTTGGTTCCCGTTTCTTTACCAGTCTGGGATTGACCATGGCAGCGGTTATGCAAAAGGTGTTGTTTGTAGATTTACGTGAATCTATGATGCCTTCATTGGTTCACGGTGCCAAAGTGGGTGAAGGCACCCGCAACAGGCGGTTGATCTACTCCGGGATTATTTTGGCAATAATAGCCGGGGTAGTATTTTCCTTTGTGGCAATGCTCGCTCTCTGCCATAAATACGGAATCCGCGGACTGCAAATGGATTGGGCCACCCGCACCACGCTTGGCGTATACGAGAATGTCCAGCGCCTCATAGATGCGCCGGGTCAGCCCCGGCGGTGGGTGTTGACCTTCTCAGCTGTCGGCGCGGGTATTATGCTGGTCCTGGTGATTTTGTATCAACGCTTTTACTGGTGGCCCATCCATCCCATTGGTTACCTGACGACTTATAGCTCAGCGATGCGGATTCTCTGGTTCAGCTTCGTAGTAGGCTGGCTCTGCAATCATTTGAGTCTCAGATATGGGGGTGTATCTCTCTTCAAGAAGGTGCGACTCTTCTTCGTAGGTTTGATTATAGGAGATTTTCTCATGGCAGGCTCATGGGCTCTGGTAGGTCTGTTCACCTTTGCAAGCTACCAGGTCTTACCCACCTAGACGAACAAGAAGGATCGAAGAGTACAGCGAGCAGCAGGCAGAAATCAGAGGACAGAGGACAGATGACAGCAGACAGTTTCGTTATACGTTATTGGTTATTAGTTATTCGGGATTTTTGTTCCTGTGAGCTGTGAGCCATGAGCTGTGAGCTGAATTGACGATTTCTACGAATTTTACGATTTGACCAATTGACTAATTTTCCAATTAATTGGCGCTTTGCGCTCTGCGCTCTGCGCTATGCCAAGAGAAATGTACGACGATAAAGAGCTGCAAGAGTACCGAGACCTTTTAGAGGCGCCTGACCATTTTGAGGAAGGTTTCGACTGGAAAACAATTGTAGGCGCCATTTTCATCGGTTTCCTCATGATGCCGGGCAGCATGTATCTGCAGCTTGTAATCGGTACGGGGATTGGGCCAGCGGCCCGTTGGGTGACCATAATTCTTTTTGCTGAACTCGCCAAGCGGTCCTACACCGAACTCAAGCAGCAAGAGATCTTTCTCCTTTACTATATGGCCGGGGCGGCCCTAGCGTCACCCTTTCAGGGGCTGCTCTGGAACCAATATCTGGTCCAATCAGATGCGGCCAAAATGTTGGGACTCACCGAATTCATCCCTGCGTGGGTGGCACCGCCCATAGGGTCAGAATCTCTTCTGGAGCGCACTTTCTTTCACCGTGACTGGATGATCCCTATTTTACTTTTAGTGGGGTCACAGATTATTCAGCGTATCGATCATTTTGGACTTGGCTATGCGCTTTTCAGGATTACCTCGGATGTGGAAAAGCTTCCTTTCCCCATGGCACCAGTGGGAGCCCTGGGGACAATGGCTCTGGCCGAATCCACAGAAGACAAGCAAAAGAGTTGGAAATGGCGCGTTTTTTCCATTGGCGGAGTCATTGGGTTGGCTTTCGGTTCTCTGTACGTACTTTTGCCAGCCCTTTCCGGCTTACTTTTGACGGAACCAATCCGTCTCATTCCTATTCCGTGGATTGATTTTACCCGCCACACGGAAGATGTGTTGCCGGCAGTGGCCACAGGGTTACAACTCGACCTGGGGCTCATATTCGTCGGCATGGTTCTCCCGTTTTGG
>JAJDNB010000155.1 GCA_022340905.1 Deltaproteobacteria bacterium
AGTGTACTCGTGAGGCAAGAGCATGATCCGCTTTAGCAGTGATGCTTGGGGGTTGTGTTCCGTATACCGAAGTGCATCCGATTGGAAGTTTTGGTGAAAGGCTATAATCTCTTGTCAAAGTTTCATTCCTATAATCTTCGCCCCCTGAATAGTATCTTTATTGCGACCTTCCTCATCAGTTGCTTCTGCTCCGTTCGAGCAGTGTATTCAGCCCAAGTTACATTAGAATGGCAAGCCAGTTCGGGCGATGTTGCGGGCTATAACGTCTACCAAGGCAGTTCCAGTAGAGATTACGATGTAACCCTGGACGTGGGGAACTGGAACAGTGTCACACTCGCAGACCTTGAAGACGGAGAAGCCTACTACTTCTCAGTTACTGCTTACGATCTCGAAGACAACGAGAGCGGATATTCTAACGAAGTGTGCATTAATTGTGATAGCCAGGCCACTACCACTAGCAGCGGTGGAGACGGTGGAGGAGGTGGATGTTTCATCATCACAGCAGGCTACGGGTTCCGTAAGGCCAAATAGGGATGCAATATGAACTTTCCCATTAACAAAGAAAGACGCCATCAGCCGAGAACTGAATGTGATCTGAGAGCCAGGATTCACAGGGCTTCACATTCTTTCGATGGATTAATTAGAAATGTGAGCGACAATGGCTTATTCCTCTGCTCTCCTCAGAAATTACTTCCCGGTGAGTGCGTTCGTATAACGGTCGAACCTGCGGGCTGTGCTCCCATGGAAATTAACGCTGAAGTTATCTGGTCTCACATACTAAGGCGCGACGAACCTGGTGGTGTATATGCAATGGGTTGTCGCTTTATTGATGTGTGTCTCATGCAAACTGCAGTCTAACTAGCTTACCCATTGAGGCAACCATCTTGCCTCTGGCAAAAATCTAAAGGGTCAATTCTCTAGTGGTTTTGCCGGAGGACCTGCGTGGTTTGATCTCACCATAACAGCTCCTGCATCGGCTTTGGATGTTGGCGTCAAATCAACTCCTAATATAATTCGACCATGGGACTCCTTGCTGCTCCTACTGGTTATACATGTGCTCTGCCATGGTTACGAGTCGGTCACCCAGGAGGTTGCTGTAAGATCCCAGTTCATTATCGTACCATCCGTAAATAACCGCTTTTGTCATTGGCACTTCCACCCAGGTCTCTGGAACTTTATTTAAGACTTCCGCAGGGAGTAACTGCGAGAGATCGAAGGTAATCGTCGCTGTCCTTGTATGTGTCTCGTGGCCCTCGACGATGGCAGCTACCCGGTAGAGACCGATAATATCACTCGAGACATTTTGCTCCTCGGTGTACCGCAGGTAACCTTTGGGCCTTTGGGCTGCATAACTGCTGTAAATGTCATTGATTCGTCTACGGTCTACCCAGGGTTTGTCGGGCACTTCCTGAAAATTGACTACCAGGATGATGAGCGAACCGGTGCTCACCGGAATGCGGACCGACTCTGCAATGAATGGAATCTCCCTCATTTCGGGGAGGACTTGTGCTAGGGCCTCTGCGGCTCCTGTAGAGGTCAAGATGATGTTGTTGAATATGCTCCTGTTTTTCCTGAGGTCCGTGGCTCCCCCTTGGGGTAGATGATCAAGCACCTGTTGAGAGCTTGTACTGGCATGCACTGTGGCCATAGAGACAGATAGGAAACGTTTTGGACCAAAGCTGTCGATGAGGGGCTTTAGCATAAAGGCGAGACAGGTGGTTGTGCACGAGGCATGACTGACAATAACGTGCCGGGCTGGATCGTAATCCATCTCATTAATACCCGTAATAGTCGTGACTGCGTCCTCAGGCATGGCTCTAGACTTGTCGGATATTTTGAAGGGTGCTGATAGTGCAACCTTCCTGGCCCCTGCCACCAGATGACCGCGTAGGGACCCTTTATCGAAGTCTCCAGGAAGTGTAGGGTCGCGGAACTGACCAGTGGTGTCCACCACGAGTTCCACCTCATGGTTGAGCCAACTTAAGTCTCGCGGATTCCGGTTTTGACGGAGGATGGTCACGGGAGTCCCGTTGATTACCATTCGCCCCTTTCGGTCGTCTAGGTCCTCGATTACCCGTTGGGCCCGGCATCCGTAGAGGTAGTTGTGTAATGCACCGTAGACTGAGTCTTTTTCGATAAACAGTGCAATGTCATCCAGACGAGTACCGGCCTGCCGACCTATGTTTACTACCACCTCAGCAAAATAGCGTCTTTCCACCTGATGCCAGAGGCTCAATTTTCCGATGCGACCCAAACCGTTGATACCCAGTTTCATGGGAGAAGGCTCAGTAGCAACTTCAAGACGTGGCTGTGGACTCATGACAGGTTCCCTCCAATCTCACACTTTCACTGCTCAAGGAGATCCTCAATCAGCTCCGAAGAAATCCCAAAATTCTTTTGCTCGTTGCAGTGCTTCTCCGATTCAGAGAAGCAGCACCGTGTCAAACAGACTATGCAGGCTGAGAGGCTGCTCGTAATTTAAGACTTTTTCGCTCATCGTGAGGAATATGATCATCAGGTTATCACAAGTGCTAACGGATAAAGGCTGTCCACCGGAAAATATCGATGGACTCATTTACCGACTACTGATATACCTCCACGGTTTTGATCGGGTATTGTCCATGATAAACTGCGCCACTGCGTCCATCAATGCTTATGAAATCTCCTGCTCCTATTTCTCGGCCGCCAATAAGACAACGAGACTCACTTTCCCATACCTGAAGCTCAATACAGCCCACCACGCTCGTCTTCTCTAACTGGTAGGCAACGATAGCTGCATGGGAGGTGGCACCTCCCCTAGCGCTTAAAATGGCATCGGCTGCCGAGATCTCTTTTATGTCGTCCGGAACGGTATCAGCTCGTATTAAGATCAAGGAGTCGCTGGGATACTGACTGCGATAGAATTCTATCTCTTCAAGGTTGAAAACTGCCCTGCCACTCAGCGCACCTCCGCTCACCCCGATGCCGCTTGCTAGATAAGCCTTCTCTTGCTCAATACGAGGGGTAAAGACCGAGTAACTCCTGCTCACTCGAAGGGTCATATCTCTCACTTGTAAAATGAAGAGTTCTTCCTCGGTGTTGCTTTGGAAAGTGAATTCCATTTCCTGGGGTCCCCAGCCCTGCTCATAGATGAGCTTTTCGGCGATTTCGCGGAGCCTGGCGAAGATCCGGGGAAACTGGCCTTCCAGGGAAATTTCCTTTTGACGTCCTTCTTCGCGTTTTTGCTCCTCTGATAGCGGCAGGGTCTTTACCAGACCTCCCACCACATCCTCTCCTTGGTTGCCTAAGGTGAAATCACCCCACAGGCTAATCTGGTCATCAGTTCTTCTGGGGTTGTGGGTTAGGGCAACGCCAGATCCAGAGTCAATGTCAAGGTTACCATAGACCATAGCCTGAATGGTTACCGCTGTGCCCCAGTTGTCCGAAATACCCATGATTTCCCGATACTTTCTGGCCTTCTCACTTTCCCAGGAGCGCATGACCTGTAATATTGCAACCTTTAGTTGTTCATCGGGATCGTCGGGGGCAGACACCCCTCGGTCGACCAATGTCTGCCGATAAGCGCCAACCAACTCTCTCATCTCCTCCGGGCTAAACTCCCTCTTGAGCTCACGACCGTAGCGTGCCTTATAGGTGTTCATAATAGCATCAAAGGTATCACGCTCAATGTCAAAGGCCATTCCCCAGGACTGAAGAAAGCGTCGATAGCAATCCCAGGCAAACCATGGCTCGCCGGTTTGTTGAATGAGTCCCTCCACAACCTCCTGGTTGATTCCCAAATTCAGGAAAGTATTCATCATCCCGGGCATAGATATGGCAGCACCACTGCGCGCAGAAAGGAGTAATGGCCTTCTGGGAGAACCGTAAATACATCCTGTAGCTGCTTCAAGGTAAGTTTTTCCCTCCTTCACCCTTTGAAGAAAGTCTTGGTAAGACGCCCCGTATACCCTGCAGACCTTATGGCAGCGAAAAAACTCAGTGGTGACGATAAAACCCGGCGGCACAGGTATAGCTTGTTCAGCGAGCAGTACGAGGTTGTATCCCTTGTTGCCCAAGTGAATAAGATCCTGGGTCAAGGGATTTGGCTGGTGAATGCGAGATATTGCCTGGTGGGGATCATAGCTCATCAATAGGTCCAGATGTCCCGAGCTCAAGACCTGTTTCTGTTTAAGCAAGGTGTTGAGAATGCGGCTCACGAAAGTGTCGAAGCACTGGAGGCCTAAAGTAGTCCCCACTAGATCCCGCAGAAAGGTCTCCGAGACTTTATTGATGAATTCTGATTTGGTCTGGCACTTCTTGCCGCGCTGATATTTTGCCAGCATCTGGTTGGGTCCCAACTGGCCTATGATCAACTGCAAGTTGTCGTGATGGAGATCGTAGTAGTAGCGATTGATGATTGCCTTGATAGCTTCGGAAAATCCCTTGAAGATATCAATGTACTGTGAATAACTAAAACGTCTAATCTCTAAAGCCTCGGCTAGGAGTTCGAGCTGTTTTTTCAAGCGCTTGGAAGTAATGCCATCGATCTCTAAGGCCCTGACAAAGAGAACGAGATAGGTGTTAATTTGAACAATGGCAGCTCGGGTGACAATAGCCAGATTCATTTTGGCAACCGCCTCTTCAAACAGGCTGTTGGCCAGGTTTTCCAGGCGCAAGCTGAGCCCTAAAGCATCAAACTTAGGCTCGTGATATGAACCATACATGGAGGGAATGTTCGCCGCAATGTGGCGTTTACGATAAATATTTTCTACTCCCACGGACTCGTGCTCGGACATAATAATGTCTTTGAGACTTTCTAGGTAGCCGAGGATGGCATCGAGTTTAACGTAGATGTCGTTCTCCTCCAGGGCCTTGATCACACTTTCCGGTTTCGGCATACCTATCCGCTCACCCCGTTCTAGGTGACTCCTGATCTCGCGGACATTAAGTTCGTATTTTTGTGCGAGCAGCTGGTGAAACTGAAGGAGTAACAATGCACGCTTTCTTTCTTTCATAGAAATCTGTGGCATCTTTGCAAGCTGCATTTCAACCTGGGCGAGGTCCAGTTCGGGCACGTCTCTCACATCTCTTAAGTTGTTTTCCACAATAAGAAAATGAAAGATCTGTTGCATCTCTTCAAAGAGAGGACCGCTAAGGGAAACTTGCTGGAAAACCTCATCAGGTAAAAATGGCCGTAGCAGTGCATTATCCCCAGTGCGGCAAAACCGCATAATCTGTCGAATGAAATCAAGGAGAAGGGGGTTGCTTTCGACATGGCTTTGTTTGCGTAGAAAGTGAATCAGGGGATCCTTGCGATGAGAAAGCTCATCGATCTCAGTGGATACCTCGCGCAACAAACCTTCAGCTCCAATTTCATTGAAGTATATGGGGAAGGTCTTAGCGAGTTGCTTGACCAAACTGTAGACTGGAAGAATCTGGCTGTTTAGCAGGCGACTTACGTCCTTTTGAAAAAGGTCGGTATCCTGAATATAGACGCCACCAAGGGAAAGGTTTACCAGTAGAGCCGATAGAAGGCGAGAGTTCTGCTGTGGGTCTTCCTCTACCAGATCAAGCCAGGCACGAATATTGGGCAGGTGAGCCGGGTTGACCAAAACCTGCCAGTCTTCAGTAACACCAGAGAGTTGGGGGAACTCGAAGCCAAGTGAAATAGCATGGTCAAGGTAATGGTTGATGAGGCGGGGGATGCCGGTTTTGATAATCTCCTTGCCGATAGTGAGAACACAGGATAATACATTCTGTGGATAGAGTTTCTTGCCTTGGATAAATACGGCAAAAGTGCGGGATAGAAATGATGTCAGCCTCTCGGGTGTCTCTCTCTGAATAATCTGGCCCAAGGTGCGATCGATCTCTCTGAAAGCCTCTTCATGGATACTTTTCAGACCCTTGGTTTCCACAATCTTATATAGCATGAGCACCTTGAGGTAGGGATTCTGTTGGCCGAGGAGCTCTGGCAGTTTTCGATAATGGTTTACGATCTCCATAAAGTCAGGAAACTCGATCAGCGCCTTTGCTAGATCACCATCCGCCTCTCGCTCCGTTATCCCTTCAACCTCTTCGTTCAGAGCGCGGAGTCGCTCATGGCCTATGGGATGGAAGTGTTGGATGTCAGTATCGCTCCTGCACCAGTCGTTTGCCTGATCCTGATACCATTGTAGCGGGTCTTCCTGTGCTAACCAGTATCTATAGGTGACACGCAAGGCTTTCTTCAGTAGCGAGCAATAGGAGGAGAAAACAACTCCGCTCTGCTGTGAAACGCTCAGGTAAGCGCCCATCTTTTTCAGAGAGTGAAAGCTGCTGGCAACAAAGAAAAATTCCTCTTCTCCCATGTTCGCCAGTTGGACAAGGAGCTCACCTAGTACTCTTGCATATTCCTGGGGAATCGACTCCGCCTCGCCAGCTATGTGTTGGAGAAACAGAATAAGGTAGTCCGCCGCCTGGCGTTGCACCTCTGGATTGTTTCCAGCACGGATGGCCTCCATAAAAACGTGGGTCACGAGACGGCATACCTGAGGTCCCTGACTATGGGCAACGTAAATGGGAAAGTTCTGCAGGGCATAGCGACGCATTTCTCTGACTACAAAATACCAGTTGCGGTACGGATGGTTCAACTCTGCCAGCAGATTGTCCGTCTGCTGGAGCAATCCCACATAGTCCAAAACCACCCTCCGCATAGCTTCGTACTTGGGGTCAATGTGCACATCAACCCGCGTAGTTTCCAGGTTGATTCGCAAAGCTTCCGATTTCAGCTCCTCGATTGCCACTCTCCCACCACCTCTGGTCTTTATTTGCCCAGCCACCGAAAAGATAAGAGTTTGGAACGGAGCGGTTCACAGTCTTAAGAGGGGAAACGACAGAAAGAACCAGGAGAATTTCGCGCAGCATTGTCAGGATGATGCCAGGAGTCATTCCATGAGAAAATCATACCACTATTTTTCCATATCAGGAATATCTACCTGATGCTTGTTCGGCAAAAATAGAACTTTCCCGTCGTATGGTCGCGATCCTTGGTGGAGTGCAGAAGCGATTACTATGAGGAGAGGTTAAGCTGCCACGAGGGAAATTCCCCCTGCGGAGCTCCTGGCCCCGCCAGAAGACAGAAGCCACCCTTCAACAGGGGTTTTTGACTTGATGATCTCTTAGGTTCTCCATGTTCTCAGCTATTACCTTGATTTTCCCTGAAAAACTCATTATAGATTGAACAGGTTGAATAATGGTGAGTTGAGATCAATGGAACCAAATATTATCAATCGCGACCAGCACCCCGTCTCCAGGACCCAGATGAGCCTAGAAGTTCTCAAGGTTCTCTACCGCCTCCATGGCACCGGACATCTCGCCTACCTTTGCGGTGGTGGTGTGCGCGATCTTCTGCTGGGGCGGGAAATCGACGATTATGACGTTGCCACTGATGCCGAGCCCAAACGATTAAAAGAAGTTTTTGGAAACTGCAGACTTGTGGGGCGCCGCTTTCGCATTGCCCATATTATCTTTAGCGGTGGGAAGATTATAGAGGTCTCTACCTTTCGCAGACAGGGCGATGAGGACGATTTAGGAGAGAACCAAACCAACAGTCTCCTGATCAAGCGCGACAACACTTTTGGGTCGCCTGCTGATGATGCTTTTCGCCGTGATTTCACTATAAACGCGCTCTACTATAACATAGCTGATTTCTCGATCATCGATTACGTGGGAGGTAGAGAGGATCTGCGATCTCAGCTAATTCGCTCCATCGGCGACCCTGACATACGCTTTCAGGAAGATCCTATCCGTATTCTACGGGGCATTAGGCTGGCGGCAGCTTTAGGTTTCGAGGTTGAGGAATCCACCTGGGAAGCAATGAAACGTCAGCGCCATCACATCTTGGAGTGTGCGGTCTCGCGCATTCGCGAGGAAATAATGAAGATCCTCCGTCGTCAGGCCAGTCATGTTGGTTTCCAACTCCTCATCCGCGCAGGCATTCTTGAGATTCTGTTTCCGCAACTGGAGGAATCCAGACTGCCACCTTCTGAAAGAAAGACCATAGCGGAAGAGTCCATTCTCCAGCACCTTGCCGCCCTCGAAGACCTCCGCGTCAGAGATACTGAACTGTCAGACTCGGTGCTATTAGCAACGCTGACAGCAGTCCCTGCAAAAGAGCTACTTGAAACTCTTCCTCCCGACCAGGATGTGGGGAAGTCTTTGCATGAATATTTGGAGGCCAATTTCAAACCTTTAGCGTTTCCTAGGATCGTCCGCTCGAGAGTGCATCTCTTGCATCTGGCCCTTCGACACATGTTGGCCGAACAACGAAGAAAGAGGCGGAGGAGCTTGAGGCGCAGTCCGATTTTTGTTGATGCCCTGAAGCTTCTTGAAATCCACTGTTTGGCCACAAATCAGCAGTGGTCCGTTTTGCGCCGCTGGCAAAATCCTCCAGTTCAGGGGAAAAAACGGAGAGCTAAAACCCGGGTCTTGAAATCAAAGAGGAACTCATGAAGAAAACCGGAGTCTTTTATCATCCCAGCTTCAGCCGCAGAAGTTATCTCACCCGTGGAGCAAGACTAGAGGATTTTCCAGGGGCAATTGAGCATCTACTGTCCCGAGAGAACGTCCTTCTCTATGAATCCCCTCCCATCGAGGAAGAGTGGATTCTCAAGGTGCACACACCCGATCTCATACGTGGTGTAGAGAACGATCCGCTGTGCTCTACTGCCTGGCACTCCGTGGGGGGTGTGGTCTTGGCGGGAGAAAAAATCTGTACCGGGGAACTCTATAACGCTTTTGCCCTCATAGGTGCCGGTGGCCATCACTCGGGCAGAAACTATTTTGGCGGCTTTTGTTGCTTCAATGATGTGGTTATCACTATCACCTATTTACGAGAAATTCATAAAATCCAACGTTTTGCCATTTTGGATACAGATGCCCATCACGGGGATGGCACTCGCGACCTACTCAAAAACGATCCCGAGGTGCTTCACGTGTGCTTTTGCAGCATAGAATCTTCCTCAGACGACGGCACCAAGGTGGACGTTCTATCCCCTGGAGGCTACTGGGGATCTTGGGGCAAAGGTGATAGGGATGTTGACCAAGTCTATGCCGACAAGGTGGTGGAGGAGTTCGGCCCTCGTGTAGCCGATTTCGAACCGGACCTCATCTTCTGGTATTTCGGCTTCGATACTCACAAAGGCGATTACGGCAGCTTGGGTCTTAGCAAGAGATGTTATGTGGAGATTGCCCGCTTTATGAGAAAAACGGCAGACGAGGTTTCCAACGGCCGCCTCGAGGTAGTACTTGGCGGGGGCTCCCGCACCGATCTTGCAACTGCACTTATCCCACCAGTCATAGAGGTCCTGGCCGAATAGCTCGGCCGAGCGTTTTTTTATCTCTCACCAACTTGGTGTCATTAGGCTGCGCCGCCATTAAGTCATTTGGGCTTGCGCCCGTCATTAGGTAGCCAGATCACAATGAATGACAGCTGAGCGAATGACCCAGTGACTATGAGTGACGAGAAGCATAGTTCTGCACGATTTTTGCACTGTATCTAGACGCTGGCCGTGTGACCGCACCGAGATGGAAAAGCAAACAATAGTGGAGATAAAGGGTGAAAGTTCCTGAATTGTGCAAGACATGTAAATACGTTTTGCTACTCGCCCATGGAATGCGCTGCCGGAAGAAAATGCGTGTTCGTATCGTCAACGCAAAGCCTGTGTGCGCCAAGTACCGCTTGTCCAAACGGTATCAGAAGGACTCCCTTTTTGGTTGAGACCTCTCGACTCTCTACACTTTCCTTTGAAATTTCATTAAAGGGCATGCAAGCATGGAGAGAAACCAACGGGAAGATCCGGTGCCCCGTAGACCATGAGTTTACTCACCCCGTCGTCCTGTCCCATCTTTCTCTCTCAGCGACTGTAAGGCGATCAGTGTTATAGTCTCTAGCTGAGCTTGCCCACGGTGACCATGTAGAGTACGGTTTCCTCCTCACCGTCCACCTCGATTAGTTCGTTTATCTCATCGTCATAAAGAGCACCTATAGGGCAGGAACCAAGACCTAGAGCGGTGGCTGCCAGCTGCACATTTTGGCACACATGGCCCAGGTCCATGGGAATGTATCTCACCGCTCGTTCGCGATACTTTTCCATGCACCTGAGCATCATGGCGGTCCAGATAATAACCACGGCTGCCTTCCGGACCACGGGCTGACCGAGGGAGGCAGTAGTAATTCTTTCATTGAAATCGCCCCCCCTCAATCGCGCCAATCCGAATTCGGCAACATTGAAATGATAAATTCCCTGAGACACACCCTTCACATTATGCACGTACAGATAGGTCTCAAAAGGGTAAAGTGCTCCTGCAGAAGGAGCTGTTCTGAGCAAATACATGCCGGCCCTCGCCGTTATCCCTTGAGCTGCCCAGAGTATTTTTGACAGTTCCTCTTCGCTGAGTGGGTCCTGAGTGGTATTACGTTCTGACCTTCTCCTAGCCAAACACTGCCAGAGATCAGCGGGTTCGCTGAAATCTGGCTGTGGAAGTCGCAAAAGTTCAGCCTCGGGGTATGTTTTGAACCTTCCTGGTGATGGAATGGCACCAAGTTGGTCTCTGTGAGGTCTCTCTCGCGAGTACTTGGTTCCTTGTACATAGGTGAAGGCCAATCCTTTTTTGTAATCTGCCACCACATTCTCCTTTTCGTGTCCTCAGGCGCTGTTAAGTCCCTCTATCCTGGTTAGAGATGCTTGGCTTAATGCGAGACTGTCCGTTGTTCCGCCCGAGGTGGATCCGTCGTCCCGTCGCTCATTTCCTGCACGACAGGCTCAAGGCTCAGGGCACAAGGCAAATCCTTAGAATCCAGTTGCTGTCTTCTGTCATCTGTCGTCTGTCGTCTGTCGTCTGACTTCCGACCTCTGACTTCTGACCTCAGGCGCTATGCCCCATGCTCCATGCCCTATGCTCTATGCCATCCCTTATCTAACATCCCCTATCTTGTAAAAGCTTGTTTCGTTAGCTCCTCGATGAACTGGGGGTACTTGGGATCCTGGATGCGCACGCTAGATCTCCCGTCTTTGCTCTTTTCAACCAGCAAATCCCCCTGGGCCATCCACTGAATACACTTTGAGTAGAGCGCATATTCAAGCTTTAGGCCCCTCTTCTTAACTTGATCCAAGATATCATCCGGCCAGATGGGATAGGTTGCCTGGGCGATTATTGGTCCGGTGTCCTCCCCTTCATCGACAAAATGGACGGTGATACCACCAAAACGACAGCCGTAAGCGAAAGTATCTCCATAACCATCGCTCCCGGGAAAAGCCGGCAAAAGGGCCGGGTGAATATTCATGATTCCATAGCGGTCTTCCTTATTGTATTGCTCAATGAAATAAGGAGAGATCAAACGCATAAATCCCGCAAGGCAGATGAGTTCCGGGGTCAAGGGGTCCAATAGTTCAATGACTTCCTGCTCTGCCAAGACCAGGCGGGCTAAACGATCCCAAATTTCCTCTGCTGGAAGACCCTGGAAGATTCTCTGCCGTTCGATCACTTCAGCAAATTGGCTGGGAAGTCTGCTTTTATCAATTTCAGGAAGCAATTTCTTGCCGTATTTGCGGTAATCCACAACCGCCGTGGAAATTCCGTGCTTTTGAGCCCGGACCAACCCGTATGCGTCCTGATTGTTGCTTACAACCAAGGCGATCTCTGCATCAAGTTTACCAGCATCGATCCGGTCAATAATCGCCTGAAGATTGGTACCACCACCTGATATGAGTATCGCCAACTTGAGCCTATTGCTCCCTGTTTTCACTCTTATTCTCTCCTGAGCCGTTCAAGGACTTGTTCCAGTTGTTCTTGTTGTCCTGTTTTGTCAAGATGGCCGAGGGATACGAAAGCGTCCAGTATGAAACTGAGATTGTCTTTCTTGCTTTGGAACACCTCCATAAGCATTGCCACTATAACACTCTGCTTACCACCGAAAGCAGCACGAAATTCATTTCCAGGTTTTCGCTCCGGTTTTGGATTTTCAGCGATGATCAAGAAGTTTTCAACCTCATGGCCTTGCAGTATCTCCACAGCTTGCCTCAAAAAATCGCTATTCTTATCCTTCATCTACCTTATCTCCTTACCCCAAAGTATTCTCTCATATATCTTCGCCTATCATCGAGCAGGCCTTCCTGCCTTTACCTTTATTGATGGCCAATTTAGCTTGAAATTCTAAAATTGATAGACACCGTTTGCTTGCAAAACATTCTGCCAACGAGGACAGCTTATTCTAGAAGCGTGGCGTACTTGACTCTTTCCCGCTGGTTAGAACTGGAGTATAGATCGCACGATCCTGTTAGACTCATTGGTACAGAAGCGCTGACAGAGCTTAGCATAGATGAGATGGCAGAGTAAATACGGCATTGACACCTTCTTTTAAATGGAGCTATTTTGGCTGCGATCACTTTCCAACGAAGACCTAGACAGCTAAGATGCAATGCGGAGGTGACACGGGATGCTACCTTACGAGGAAGCCATTGAGAAGTTTAAAGAGGCGCTAAAAGAGATGCCCGAGAACGCCGAGATATGGTGCAGCTGGGGAGTAGCACTGCTGGGTTTGCAGCGATTCGAGGAGGCAGTGGAGAAATTTGAAGAAACGGTAAAACATAGACCAGACTACGCCATTGCCTGGTATGGTTGTGGGCTGGCATTGAGGGCTCTGGGCCGCCAGGAGGAAGCCGCCGAGAAATTCAAAAAGGCCATAGAAATTGCCCCGGATATCGCCAGAGACTGGAGCGGTCCCGAGTGTATGGGTTAACCATGAAAATGATAGGTTGCGATGAGAGGGGTTTCCTTATTAGAGCATAGGTCAGTGGGACAAACGCTGGGCGCAGGAGGCTGATCCGGAATAGGGAGTCTCGGTCACTTCGTAGATATAGTAGAGCCTTAAGTAATTGTAGAATATGTAGTTGAGCGTCGGAACAAAAGTTGCCATGGCAAAAGCAGGGGGCAACGAGTTGAGCATTCCCCGTTTCATTACCTCTTCTCCCACACATTTATGAATTAATACAGAGCCTGGCAAATCTATCCAGTGGCTTTCCAAAACCTCTGGGAAGTGGAATATGAGAGCAATGCCCTCGTCAACTGTTAAAGCAAATCTTCCTTCGTCAATGAAGGTCTTTACACACTTCTTGGGTGTTGTATTTTTCATATTCTGGCCGGTTTCTACATCTACGAGAAGATAGGGTTTGTCCGGAGTCGCCACACCTTTGGCGTTCTCGAACCACTCTGGTTTGATGATATGCTCCAGTTGCATATCATCCATACTTTCTCTTATCCTTTCGAGTTGGTAGCTCAGAGGCACAACACTGTTGGGTACAACAATCAAGAGGGGGATGCGGTTCTTTTCTACCTTTGTATCTTTGATATTCTGAGTGAGTAACTGTTTTAAAGGCATGAGGTGACGGTTGACGAATTCACTTTCACTCAGATCAGTAGGGAGATTCAGCTTTCTTTCCATAATGGTCTTTACCTGTTTAGCAAAAAGCTCTTCCAAACTATCCACGGCGTCTCCATGTCTCTTGCTTCTAAATGGTATCATCCGAGCAGAAAAAACGTCTTCGCCATTTCGAGGGCCTTGGAGCTCGGATTGGACTTTTCTTGTTTTGACATTGACATCTTTTCTCTGTTCTGATTATTCTGATTATAGGAGCTTTTATGTTGTAGTTAATCCGAGCCCAGAAAACCTACTTTCTGTATTTCCGCGCCTCCTGTGCAAACACACCCGAAAAATTAGAAACGAGTGAGAAGGAAATTCTCTTGTCTATGTGGCCGCATTCTAGCTTGTAGGCTGGCACTTGAAAACAGGTTCCCGCTCCAACTTCGAGTACGTTGAAAAGGAGGGCAACCATGAGCGCCAGATTCGCCACGAGGAATGACATTGACAAAGTCTTGGAAATAGAAGGTCTGTCATTCTTACAGCCGTGGGATCGTCATATTTTCGAACTGGCATTGGATGACATATTTCTCGTCTTTGACGAACAAGATATCCTAGGTTACTCAATTGCTGTTTGTTGCTCGAGAAATATCAGCGCTACTATTATGAAAATGGGTGTTCACCCTGATCACAGACGAAAAGGCATAGCCACAGCATTACTCAAACAACTTATTGAAATACTAAAAGAAAAAGAAATTTTACATGTCTGTTTGAATGTTGAAATAATACGAAAACCGGCAATAGCATTATATGAGAAATTCGGCTTTAAGATTATGCAAACCATTCACATGGATTATGAAGATGATCTTGCAGATGATGCCTTCTATATAATGAAGTTAATTCTTGGCGAGAGTTAAAGTCAAGCGTGATTCAGGCAGGAATCCTGTTTTCATCTTGATTCCAGCGCATCCCATTTTCCACCCGAGGCTACAATTTCTTCCGAGGAATCACCCTTATACCATCGTCTGTCATGATGACTTCCTTTCTCACAGGGTCTACTAGAACATTTTTTACATTTCGCTTCTCAAACAAATCAATGACCTCATCCGGTGTATTACGATCTAAATAGTCATAGTCAAGACTGAAAAAATGTACGATTTCATTCTCACGGTCTTCAAGGCGAAACATGTGTTTTCTGAACAGTTGGCCCTGAGGGGATCATCAATCCTCTCGATTAGAGATTCTGGGAAGAGGGATTGAAGATAAGATTCAATGGCTTGAAGCTTATCTACCCAATCATTATAAGTCATCCCTTTCTCCTCCTTTTCTATTCTACCCCATTTGCTTCTCAGGACAGAGATGATACATTCTGGGTCATTATCGTCTGCTTTGGCTGGACAAGTGAAAAATCTAGGTTAAGAAGGATTGAAGAAAATGTGGGTAGCGAGACTCCCAAGCGGCGTAGAGGTTGATGTTTCCGGGGGCCTTAGAGTCTTGGAGATCGAAAATGACTTTTATGTGGTGGGCCAGGAAATGTTGATTTCTGTAAATAGCCGGGAGGAAGGTCTCGAAGAAATTAGGAAATT
>JAJDNB010000158.1 GCA_022340905.1 Deltaproteobacteria bacterium
GCGAAACCCGGCTGCAAATTTTGCCATCTCAATCCCATGTACACCCTGCCGAAACACACTATTCCCTATGATGTTTCGCTGCGTCGATGTTTTAACTGCCATCAGCAGAAAGGGGTTACCCTGGCCTACAAACACATAACCCATCGCATACGAAGAAAGACCTCGAGATCGTCGCAACAAATCGTAGCCCTCTGCGCCAAGTGCCATGCAGACAAGGAGCTCATGGAAAGATTCAAGGTCTCACAAGAGGCCCTTACTGCTGTGCAAACATACAAACGATCGATTCATGGTGAATCGGTAACCCTGGGCTCCCAAGAGACGGCAGACTGTATTAGTTGCCATGCTTCGAACAAGCTGCATGATATCTACAAGAAAGATGACAGACGGGCCACAATCTTTTCAAAAAACATCAACAGAACGTGTAGACAATGCCACGAGCAGACAAACAGGTGGTTTGTAGAAGTAGCCGTCCATCCAGCACCTGAACATGAGGAAAATCCCATTATCTTTTTTATCAGCCTTTCTCTCAGGTTTGCCATGTACGGAACCGTGTTTGGTCTGGTGGGGCTTATGCTTCTTGAGACTTACGGCAGGAAGAAAAAGGGCATAAAATTCTTGTTGCGACATGGTACTTCGTGGCGAGGAAAGGCAAGAGCCAAACAAGAACAAGCAAAAGATACTGAAAAAGAATAATTCATGGAGGAATCAATGGTTGCACCGCCTGACGCTGCCGCACCTGCTGTCGAAAAAACTGCGGCCAGAGAAGATTATTACACCTATGTTGAGGGAGTGGGCCACATCCCGCGGGATATCTACAAACACGTGAAATCCGATCCGACGGGTGACCTGCACCGTTATTCCCCCCATATAGTTATCCAGCATATTCTGGTTTCCTCAACTTTCATCGTCCTGGCCGCAACAGGATTGTCCCTGCTTTTTGCCGACACGTTCTGGGCTCCTTACGTTACCAAATTGTTCGGGGGAGCGGACTTAGCAAGATATGTTCACCGAGTAGCGGCAGCCATCATGATATTCGCCGCTGTCTACCATATCCTCACTATTGTTGCAGGTACTATCCAAAAGGTGTTGAAAAACGAGTTTGATTACAGGAGAACGCAGATCCCCAGGCTCAAGGATCTCTATGACGTGATCCACGACATAAAATACTTCCTTGGACTCGAGCCTTTTCGACCAAAAATGGAAAAGTTTTGCTACAAGCAGAAACTTCACTATTTGGCAATCATTTGGGGCACTACTGTGCTGGTAACCGCTGGACTGGCATTGCTTTATCCTGGGGCAATCGCCAAAACCATACCGGAAGCACTCTTTAAAATATCCCCCCAGGCAGCCACCAGTGGTGCGGTTCCTTCTTTTTTTCAGGATCTCGCCAGACTCATGCACGCCGATGAGGCGGTCATGGCTTTGGTCGTCATTGCTTTATGGCATTTGGCCAATGTTCACATCGTGCCGGGAAGATTTCCCTTTCAGTGGACCTTTTTGACGGGAAGGATCACCAGGGAACATCAAATCGAGGAACATTTCTTGGAATATATCCGTGACTTGGAAAAAATACCTGAAGAAAGAGAGTATATGAGGAATCTTTTGATAGAGAAAGGATATGAAGTCTCCGAACCAATGAACACCACCCTTTCGCGACAAACTCCTGAACCTGCTTCTACAGAAGAATCGACACCCGTAAAAGAGGAGAATTAAACCTTGATTGGAGAGCCCAAAAGACAGGACCACCCTTTGACAGCTTACGTAATCGGCTTTGTTGTCATGATGATCACCGGCATCGTCCTTGCCGGCACCGTGTATCATCTCACCCTTTCTCCTGACGGTCCTCAACTGTTGAAGCCGCTCGTCACCTTATTCTCTCAGAAAGAGCCCTCTCTGATCATGGACGAAGCCAAACGTCTTCAAGATGTGCAGTTACACAAACATTTTCATCACACTGTGCCATACCCCCAATTGCCTGAGGACAAACGTCCGGTATGTTACATCTGCCATTCTGATTATCCTCACAGCAAGAATAAGAAGATCAGGTCGATCTTAAATATGCATACACAGTTTTTCGTATGCGAGTCCTGTCACATCAAGGAGAAAGAAGGAGAGGGTATATTTTACAAGTGGTATAGTCCCGTTGAAGAAGACCCACAAGGGCCATTTTTTGGAACAAGTTACGATCCTCAAACCGGGAATCTCGAGCCGGTGAAAGACAAGTATTCAAAAATTGCTGCATATTTCAGGAAGGGCATCAGATTAGAATTGGCCATCCAGCATCAGGACGCACCGCTAGCCAAGGATTTCATGAAAGTAAGGGATAGACTTACCCCAGAACAAAGAGAGGGAGTGAAAAACCAGTTTCATCAGAATATAAAGCCCAAGGGACACGAGTGCAAGGCTTGCCATTCAAAGCAAAGCATTCTCAACTTCAAAAGACTGGGATTTTCTGAAAAGAGGACCGCCGATTTAGAACAACTGAATATTACGGGAATGCTCGCCAAATATGAACAATTTTATCTGCCAGACTTGTTTCAGGAACCAAGTCAAAGTAACATTAAGAAATAAATGAATCGGACAGCAAGGTGATTTCTTTTCGCAAACGTCGAAGACTCTCTTATGACTGCGCTAAAACCAGCTTCAATTAACCTCGCTCTATTTCTCCTCCTTTCCTTCCTTCCCAGCAAATCCTACTCTTTAGAGTGCTTCAACAGTAAGTCTCTCCCAGAGATCTCCACTGAGGCAAATCAGCCCAGCGACCTTTCCATCGGTCCCAACGGTCAAATCTATCTGGTGGATGGGGTGAACAACAGAATAGTAGTTGTCGACCGCCAAGGGAGATTGAAATTTACCTTTGGTCAGGAAGGAACAGGTCCGGGGGAATTCCAACATCCCTTGGGTATTGATATCTCAAAAGACGGCATGGTCTACATAGCTGATTCTGGCAATCACCGGATACAGGTTTTTGACGGAAATGGCAATTTTGTGCGCTTTTTCCGGGTAAAGAGTGGTCCCCGGGAAAAGCCGTCAGACCCGGTGGATGTCCTGGTCTCGGGTTTTAAAGATTATGTCTATGTCTCAGACAATGACAACCACAAAATACGGGTCTATGACACCAAGGGCAATTTTCAATTCGAGTGGGGTCAGTTTGGAGAAGAACCCGGCCACTTTCGTTACCCTGGCATGCTGGCGAAAAACGAACAAAACGAAATTTTTGTGGTCGACGTGCTCAACACCAGAGTGCAAAAGTTTGATCCCTTTGGAAACCATATCCTTGACATAGGTTCGTGGGGTGTGCTGCCGGGCAATCTTTTCCGACCAAAGGGAGTGGCCATCGATCGAAAGAACAGAGTCTTTGTCAGTGACAGTTACATGGGCTTGATTCAGGTGTTTAGCGATTCTGGTCAGTTTCGCGGTGTGGTTTGCGAGGGGGGGACGAAAAAACATTTTACTACCCCTGTGGGACTTTTCGTGGACAGTAAGAATGACATACTGCTAACGGTTGAGATGAGAAAGAACACCATATGTGTTATGAACATAAGTGATTAGCTATCTTTATTTACCATCAGAAATCAGACATATTTCCTATGGACAGCCTTAGAGCTTACATATTCATACTGGTTACTCTTTCTGCTCTCTCCCTGAGTCAAAGGGCAAATGCTCTGGAGATGTCTTCGAAAAGAAACTGCGCCATTTGTCATGTTATGTGGTTGGACGACTTCAGGACTGATAAGGAAACTTTGATAAAATGGCAACCAGGCAATGTCCTGATGAAAGACACTCAGGGTGTAGTCAGCTCTGAGGAGATGTGCTACAGCTGCCATGACGGCTATGTGGTCGACTCGAGATACACAGCCTGGAAGTACAACCAACACAAGACCTTTATAAAGCCTCCGAAAGGTTTTGCCATCCCTGCCAATTTCCCCCTGAGTAACAAAAATGAAATCTACTGTGGGACCTGTCACTCGGCTCACGGGGGGGGTGCCAATACGGATGCCAGCATCTCCGGGGGACTTTCATTTTTAAGAACAGACAATATCGACTCCCGGATGTGTGAGATGTGTCATACAAGGCAGGCCGCTTTCAACCGCTATCAAGGCCATCCAGTCAAAACAAAATCATTTGACATCCCAGAGATTCTTTTTGCTGCCGGAAGCAAGCGGTCAAAGAGCGGAGATAAGGTAATCTGTCAAACCTGTCATGAAGTTCACGGTGCTAAGGGAGAGAAGCTCACAGTCATCAACAACAAAGACTCGGGACTCTGCACAGTTTGTCACACAAAACAAAAAAGTGTGTTTCGGACAAAACACGACTTCAGGGTTTCTCTGCCGGACCAAGAAAACATAAGGGGACAGAAACCTTCCGCTTCCGGCCCCTGCGGAGTCTGTCACCTGCCCCACAACGGGAATGGAATACTGATGTGGGCCCAACAAATTGACCGCGCTTCCCCCCCATCCCAGATTTGTCTGGGCTGTCACGGCGAAGACTCCCTCCTCAAAATAAAGCATGTGGGCACCTATTCCCATCCGGTAGATGTTGCCCCTTCGCCGACTGATTCTCCAGCCGGCACATTGCCACTATTCTTAGGAAACGGAAATACCAATCCCTCTGGCAAGGTTCAATGTTTTAGCTGTCACAATGTTCACAGATGGGATCCTAATAACGTATTCAACATTGGCGGTAAAGACGTTCAGGGGGACGAAACGACCAGTTTCTTGAGAGTCTCTAACTTCGGCTCTTCAGCCTTGTGTATCAATTGCCACAAGGATAAAGAACAGGTGCTCACTTCGGACCATAATCTCGAGATTACCGCACCGGATGAGAAAAACCTCCAGGGACGCACTCCTCGCGCTTCAGGTCCTTGCGGAGCATGCCACGTATCACATAACGCTTCAGGCAAAAGGCTGTGGGCAAAACCATTGACTGGGGGAAAACATTTTACCTCTGAACTGTGCGTTGGTTGCCACAATAAAACCGGGGCTGCCAAGAATAAACTCGTGGGGGATAATTCTCACCCGGTGGATGTGGTGCTGCTGGGAGCTAAAGTGAGCAGTGCTCTTGATACCATTTCCACTGAGCTACCTCTCTACAGCAAAAATGGTGATAAGACAGTCGACGGCACCATCGCCTGTGAAACCTGCCATGAACCGCATCACTGGACCCCTTCGATATCTGGAACGCTGGAGGATTACACTGGGCAAAACATGGAGGGTAATGGCACCAACAGTTTCTTGAGAAAAGTTAATTTTCCCTCGCCTGAACTCTGCAAGGTCTGTCACCTTGCCAAAGGACGAATAGCCGGGACAGAACACGATCTCCGTGAAAAGACTTCGAATGCGGAAGGCCAAACAGAAAAGCCATCGGGGTTATGTCAAGCTTGTCACCTGGTCCACAACGCGCCCAACCCCCTCAAGCTCTGGGCGAAACCGTACGGTCCAGCCACCGAAGAGGGTAGTCCTATGAACCGTCTATGCACAAGTTGTCATTCCGAGGGAAAAATGGCCGCAAAAAAAGTGGTGGCCGTGGCGTTTCATCCATCGGGAAAACTGATAACCAATGTAATGGAATTCAACAAGGGGGCAGGAAGGTATACACCCATATTCACTGCGGATGGCAAAGAGGAACACGTGGGAAATCTTTCCTGTCCTTCCTGTCATAATGCCCATCAGTGGGGGATACCAGCAGATGACGAGGCGGCTGGGAACAGAGCGAAGCATACCCTTACCAAGAACTTCAGATTTTTGAGAACCATGAGTTACAATGCCGTTTGTAAAGACTGCCACGGACCTGAGGGCTTCTTCAGGTATCTATACTTTCACGATCCAGCGAGAAGAACAACACGGATAAGACCATAACTTGTTAATAGCCTCGCCGCTACTGGCCCGGATGTTTGATGAATTGCTGTCGTAAAACCGCGAAGATCAGCGCGATGCATCTTAATAAGACTGCAAAAATAATAACCACTGTCGGCATCATTAGCCGCTGTTGAAGAGCGTCTGAAGCTTTGCCACTAACCCCTTAAATTTGCCGACTGTTGGATCCCAGAGCTGAGAGTTTCTAGTGAATAGTCCGGGGCTTACCACAAAAAGTAAAAGCGTAGCTAGCAACAGAAAGAGATAAACGAAAACAACAATCCAGCTCTGGAAGAGAGCCCAAAGTAGTCCGGAACCAACAATTGCGGGAACCCCGCAAACAATTGCAATACCGAATCTCCTACCTAACTCCACTGTACCAACCTCCCTAATCAAAATTATGGCAATTTTAAATTTTAACTTTACCTTGCCTGCTCACCTTTTTTGTCCCAGGAAAATATTATAACGTAATCGCATTGTAACTGTTTGCCTTATTTCACGAAGCAAGAGCAGTTGTGTTCAGGTTAACTTTCACCAATCACTTTCACGGATACACTATTTACCTCGGTAAAAAATAAGTCTGGCCAGGGAATTGTCAATCACCAAGAAACTATTCCTCTTCAGTGCCCAAATAGAATTACTGTTTGGCGATTTGCTCCTCCATATAGGCCACAACGGACTGATATGATTTGTTCTTTGGCTCCAGGCTGAGGGCCTTCTTTGCATCAGTCAAGCCCGACTCGAGTTCGCCTTTCTCGGCCCAGGTAACCCCACGGTTACTGTAGGCCTGGGCGTAGTTCGGATTAATCTTCAAAGCCATGGTGAAATCAGAGATGGCCTGATCAAGATCACCCTTTTGGGCCCAGGCGATGCCACGGTTGTTGTAGGCTTGAGCCGCCCGCGGGTCAATCTCTATAGCTTTAGTGAAGTCAGAGATGGCTTCATCGGTGTTTTCTTTCTTGAGCCAGGCAAATCCCCGGTTTGTATAGGCCCGGGCATCTTTTGGATTTATTTCTATAGCCTGGTTGTAATCGGCAATGGCCTTGTCAAAGTCACCCTTCTCTGTCCAAGCGATTGCCCTGTTGTTGTATGCCTGGCTATCCTTTGGATTTAGTTTAAGGGCCTCAGTGAAATCAGTTATGGACCGATCAAGCCTTCCCTTCCTGCGGTACGCCAAACCACGGTTGCGGTACGCCTGTCCATCCCCGGGGTTTATCTCTAAAGCCTTGGTGTAATCGGAAATTGCCCTGTCGAAATTTCCCGTGCCAGCCCAGGCCAGGCCACGGTTCAGGTAGGCCTGAGCGTAGCCTGGTTTCAGCTCTATGGCCTTGGAAAAGGCCTTGATCGCCTCACTGTATCGCCCGGAATTCAGCAAAGAAACGCCCCGCTGAAACCTCTCTTCTCCTCTATTGGCAATTTTGGCCTTGAGTGAGGTCACCAACTCCAAGTACTTTGTGTTGTTCGGCTCGAGGCTGAGAGCCTTCTCTGCATCGGCAATACCCTTTTCCAGATCACCCTTTCCGGCCCAGGCCACGGAACGATGGTAATAGGTCTGGCCTTCTTTCGGGTTCAGTTCCAAAGCCTTGGTATAATCAGCAATCGCTTTGTCAAAATCACCCTTCCTCGCCCAGGCCATTCCTCGACTGCTATAGGCCTTCCCGCTCCCTGGCTTTATCTCCAAGGCCTTGGTGTAATCGGCAATGGCCTTGTCAAAATCTCCCGTGCCCGCCCAGGCCAGGCCACGGTTCAGGTAGGCCTGCCCGTAGCCTGGTTTCAGCTCTATGGCCTCGGAAAAGGCCTTGATTGCCTCGTTGTATCGCCCGGAATTCAGTAAAGAAACGCCCCGCTCATACCGTTCTTCTCCTCTATTGCCAATTTTGGCCTTGAGTGATCTTGCCAACTCTATATAAGCTCGGTTTTCCGGCTCGAGGCTGAGAGCTTTCTCTGCATCGGCAAGACCCTTTTCCAGATCACCCTTTCCAGCCCAGGCCACGGAACGATGGTAATAGATCAACCCTTCTTTCGGGTTCAACTCCAAAGCCTTGGTGTAATCAGCAATCGCTTTGTCAAAATCACCCTTCCTCGCCCAGGCCATTCCTCGACTGCTATAGGCCTTCCCGCTCCCTGGCTTTATCTCCAAGGCCTTGGTGTAATCGGCAATGGCCTTGTCAAAATCACCCTTCCTCGCCCAGGCCTGTCCCCGGAGGAAGTAAGCCTCTCCATATCGAGGATTTAGCTCAATTGCTGCTGAGAAAGCCCCTATGGCTTCATCATATTGCCTCGATTCCAGGAAAGTAACGCCTTGTTGAAACCAGTCCTCTGGGGTTACAGGCTGGTTCGGAAGCAATGTGCACGCCGATATGGCCAAGATAGCCAAAACAGTAGCAACTCGATACATTCATATAACCTTTCAATTTTTCAGTGCCGTAAACTAGCGGTGATGGCCATAGATATTCGCAGGTCTATTCTTTAGGGATTATGGGCATTTGGTGACACCATTGACACATAGGTTGCGGCAGCCGAAGTCTGTGTGGCGCCCCCGCCCCCCTGGCTGCAGGCATTCCCGCGGGGATCACACCTTTTTCGTGGGGGTTGTGGCAGGTGGCACAGGTGGTTTTTCCATCTCGATCCAGGGGTAGTACCGCGCCGAATCTTTCTTCCGTCTGCTTTATTCTGGCCATGGTCTTGGCGGAGGGTTTCGCCAGATGATTGAAACCTCCACCGCGCATGGCCAAGCGAATATGACACCTTTCGCAAAGAGGTCCTAAATTTCCAATGAGCTTTGGATTATCACGGTGTTCTGATGTAACATCGAGTTTTTCTGTATGACAGTACAAGCACTTATCTATAATAATATTCCCTTTTTCGTCCAACTGTTTATGAGGATTGAGCATCTGGTAATTGCTCTCGTCATGACACTTGAAACAGAAATCAGTTGTTTTGCGATACGGCATTCCTCTAAGGGAATATTTATCTTCAAAACGTAATTGGCACTGCCTGTAGATATCATGACAAGTGAGACAGGTGAGCTTGCCTTTTTCCAGGGGAAGGTCAGCTGGAATTTTTGTCTTCTTCTTGTCAGATGGAACAATGTCGGTGGGATGAATGTAGCTGTTTGGAGTCTTTAAGTGGCACTTGCACAGGAGGTTGTAATCACCACCGTATTTTAGATAGATCTTTCCTCCCTTCACTGGAGTTTTCTCGTGACATTGGCTGCAGTACTTGCCGGTGTAGTGAAACTCGGTTGCTCCGATCACCTCTTGGGTTCTACTGAGCAAATCAGATCCCGGCTTGCTGGGTTCCGTCGCGATTGGCTCCTGTCTTGGTGGATGTATACGGGTAATCTTTTCTTTTGACTCTGGCCAGACGTATTCCTTGCGCTTCGTGCCTTCAGTGCCAATGCAGCCCCCAACAAGAAGCAGTGTTACAACAAGTGTTATCAATCGTTTCATATTGTTTATTTGAACATATGTGGAAATCGAAGAGCGTTGGTGAGGTTCCAACTGTTCTTGTGTAATTATAACCAAAATATCTTTCGTTTCAGCCTCTAGCTCTTAAAGAATACACTATATTCTGGCAATTATCACTAAAAGGTACTTTCACAGGGAAAACATTAGCAAGCTCGGGCAAATTTCAGTCAATGAGTCCCTTGCAAAATCAGCAAAAATGCTTATAAGGATTTCGATTTCGTTCTTTAACACATATTATATATTGAGGAAAAGCTTTGAACGTAGGTACTGACGCTAACGGCTACGGAGGTAAGGATACGTAAGCCTCAGGGTTTCTCATAGGAAACATACTGGCTTAGTCTACTTTCCTTATAGAGATTATTATTATTATCATACTCAAATGAGGGTTGGCAAGGGTTCGGTGAGCAAGACTATATCTTCTTTATGCATCTGAGATTTACTCATTGACCGAGGAAATTACACACTTCGCCTGGCGGGGTAAATCAGGGTGGTTCCAACCATAATACAGTCAGCCTCGAGCCCTTTTTCGGATGGTTATTGTTCGCTCAGAAAATCTTCTCCCATAAGGCCGAATGTGTTAAGCTACTCAGGTTCTATCATCCACACAGTCAACCTAGCGTTGGGCCATTGCATCGACAAAAAGTAGGAACATCCCTAAAAAGAATGTATTCGCTGAAAGTCAGTAACCTTTGCAAGCAGTACACCGAGACTTACCTTTTCCAGGATATCTCTTTTGAGTTGCATCCCGGTGAGGTCATGGCGATCAGCGGCTGGAACGGTTCCGGCAAGAGCACCTTACTGCGCGTAATTGCAGGTCTTGTCAGGCCTACCACTGGCAGGGTTGAGATGTTTTTCAAAGGAGAGTCCATAGCCAGGGAATTCAGACGCAGATTTGTCGGCATGGTGGCCCCGGCATTTTCCTTGTACGAAGAGTTGACGGCCCTCGAGAACTTGGAATTTTTTTGTAAAGTTCGTGGAATTGGTTATGACCGAGAGAGCTGTCTGGTTATCATGGAGCAAATTGGGCTGAGCGAGAGTGCAGGCACCTTATGCAGGAACTATTCGTCCGGGATGAAACAACGATTGAAGCTTGCTCAGGCTTTACTGCATAAACCTCCCTTGCTCCTCCTTGATGAGCCAGGATGTAACCTTGATAGCAAGGGAATGGAAGTTGTGGAAAATATTATTGCTGACCAGCGGCGGTCCGGAATGAGTATAATCGCATCTAATGAAAGGAGGGAGGTGGATTACGGAGACAGGGTCATCAACCTATCTAAGTGAGGCGGTAGCAATCTGGTTTCGAGATCTTCGCGGCGAGTTCAGAACGCGTTATGCGGTAAATGCCATATTGATGTTTGCCGTGACCACCCTGATTGCCGTGAGTTTCTCAATTGGGTCTTTTCGTATTGGGGAAGGGGAACAACCTTTCTTGTACGCAGTGCTCTTGTGGATCATTTTGGTGTTTTCCGCTCTCTCCGGCCTTTCTCGTTCCTTTGTGAAAGAGGAAGAGGCCTCTACCATGGACGTCTTAAAGCTGTCCGCTCGCCCTCAGGCGGTGTTTCTGGGAAAACTTTTTTTTAACCTAACCTTGCTGGCGGCGCTGGAGCTCATTATTGTGCCCTCATTTATTCTGCTCATGGACTATAAAATAGAGCTTCCGGGTCTTTTTGTCGCCATGGTCGTCAGCGGAGGGGTCGGCCTGGGTGGAGGTACCACCATCGTTGCTGCCATGATAGCCCAGGCCAGCGCTCGGGGAGCGCTTTTTTCCGTGCTTTCTTTTCCCCTCCTTTTGCCCCTCATGATCACAGCTATCAAGGGGTGTGAAAAGGCCGCGGTTGGGACGAATAATTCCGGCTGGCCGGAGGTTAGAATTGCTGTCGCCTATTCAGTCGTTATGATCGTAATGTCACTTTTTTTGTTTCCCCTGATTTGGGAAGAGTGAGGCTATGATTGCTAAAGTACTTGTGACCGTATGGATGGCCATCATCATAGTAGCTGCTTTCTTGTACGCAAACGCTGCTGTGGGCTTCCCTGGTGAGACATCGCGCATTCTTTTTTTCCACGTTCCCCAGGCGTGGGTGGCAACCCTGTCATTTTTAATATCAATGATAGGGAGTTGTATCTATTTGGCCAGGCGCAATCTTAAAGCAGATAATCTGGCCTTGTCCGCCGCAGAGTTGGGATTACTCTTTTGCCTGCTGGCCACAGCAAGCGGTTCCATATTTGCCAAGGCTGCCTGGGGTTCCTTCTGGAACTGGGATCCCAGGGAGACCTCGATTGTCATACTCTTGATGATCTACGGAGCCTATTTCGCCCTTCGTTCTGCGGTGGGTGATCCGGAGAAAAGACGTATTTTTGCTGCGGTTTATTCGATCCTGGCATTTGTTACCGTGCCTTTTCTGGTCTTTGTGGTGCCCAGGATCACCGCCTCTCTTCATCCCGAAGACACCATGAACCCTGCCAGGCCCGGCATGGACCCAAAAACGCTGAAGGTATTCTTGGGCTCACTCCTGGCCTACACAGGTTTGTTTATCTGGCTACTTAGGTTAAGATTAAGGCTGCTCAACCTAGAAGGGATGCAGGAGCCTGAATTTGGCGCAAGAGAGAACATGGACCGAGTGGGAGAAGAACAATGAAAGAAGGGTTAGACTTTGTCTTGGCTGTCAATCTTGTCATCTGGTCTGGCTTGGCCTTGTATCTTTTTATCCTTGATAGGAAGATCAAGAGATTAGAAGAGACCGCTGCAAACAGGAGACAATGAAAATCAAAAAGTCCTATATCGTCGGTGGAATCGTGATTGTTGTGGCCATGGCCATGGCCATGTATTCTTTCAAATCAACCCTAACGAGTTACGTTACCGTCAGCGAGGCCAAGGCAAGCAAGCGGCCCGTGCAAGTGGCCGGCATCGTGGTTGCGGGTACGGACAGGTATGACCTTAAGAGCAACAACCTGGTTTTCGTTCTCCGCGAAGACGGCGGTGACGAGATGCAGGTAGAATACGATGGACCGAGACCAGGAAATTTCGACAATGTTACCAAGGTGGTGGCTATCGGCAAATATGAACCGAAAGAGCAGATATTCGTTGCCAGAGAACTGCTGGTGAAATGTCCGACGAAATATGAGGGACGGGTTAAAGGTCAATGATTAATCTTGGTGAAATAACAATTTATTTGGGACTTATTGCTATTGGCATTTCTTCGGGGTGCTATTGGTTGGTGACTTCTCGTGAAGATGACACGCTTTCCCTGAATGTGGCTCGTTACAGTTTTACCGGCTTTGCCGCCTTGATGACTCTCGCCTCTGCCTTGTTGATGCTTGCCATACTAAGGCATGAGTTTCAGTACAGCTACGTGGCCAACTATTCGTCACGTGACCTCCCCCTGGAATATTTGATCAGTTCTTTCTGGGCCGGTCAGGAAGGAAGCTTTCTCCTCTGGGTGTTCTTGGGAGCTTGGCTGGGAATTTTCCTCATGCACAGATCCAAGCAAATGGAACCCCAGCTGATGTTCATCTACAACCTGAACAACCTGTTCTTAACCATATTGTTGATCAAACAGAGTCCTTTTAGACTTCTTCCATCCGTCCCGGCTGATGGCCAGGGGCTGAATATGCTCTTGCAGGATTTCTGGATGGTTATTCACCCGCCGGTAGTATTCCTGGGCTATGCCGCCTTTGCCATTCCCTTTGCCTACGCCATGGCCGCCCTCTGGCGCAGGGAATACGACCGCTGGCTAAAGCCAGCTTTGCCCTGGACGGTTTTCGCCTTTTGCAGTTTGGGCGCCGGGATCATCATTGGCGGCTACTGGTCTTATAAAGTTCTTGGTTGGGGCGGCTATTGGGGTTGGGACCCCGTAGAAAACGCTTCTCTCCTGCCGTGGCTGGCAGGTGCTGCCTTGATGCACGGGATGATTCTGCAGTTGTCCTTGGGCAAGTTGCGCAAGACCAATTTCATTCTGGCCTCCTTTGCCTTTCTTCTCATCATTTACTGTACCTTTTTAACTCGCTCAGGAATCCTCGCCGATTTTTCGGTCCATTCCTTTACGGACCTCGGCATTACCGGCTGGCTGGTCTTGTTCATCTTCGTTTTTCTTTCCATCACCCTGTGGTTTTTCATAACCCGTGCCAAAGAGATTCCCACATCCAAAAAAGATGCAGAGTTCAGCTATTTTAGCAGGGAATTTGGCTTTATCGGTGCCATGATCATCCTTTGTCTCTCTGCAATAATAACCGGACTAGGTACATCTGCGCCCCTCATAACCAGGGTTCTCGAAAAGGCCTCGAAGGTCTCCAATGAATTCTATGTGGACACCAATATGCCGCTGGCGATTCTCATGGTTTTGTTGTTGAGCTTCGTTCCCCTGCTGACCTGGGGGAAAAACAGTTTTTCCAAACTCTCTCGCAAGTTGATCTGGGCCGCTGCAGGCGCTCTGGTCTCAGGGGGATTCACGCTCTACTTCGGTTATCCTGGAATAGCAGTTCTATTACTGTCCGTTTTGGCGGGAGCAGCTGTAGGGGTAAATCTGCATCTCGCCATAAAGCTACTTCGCAAGAAAATTACTTTGTCGGCCGGGGCTATTGCCCATCTTGGAGTGGGCCTGATGTTCGTCGGCATCATTTTCTCGTCTGTCTACGACAGGTCGGAGAAGATAAGACTACCCCAGGGTAACTTCCATTCCTCCCTCGGTTATGAGCTGAAATTTAATGGCCCGGAGTTTTACAGGGAACCAAGGGGTGTGCGCTTGGATCTTCCGGTGGACGTGAAAAAGGGAAACACCGAATTCATTGCCCTACCTGACATCCGCGCCGAGGACAGCCGAGACGGCCAGGGTAGGCGCTTCAGCCGCCCCTACATTCGACGAGGGCTGGTTGCTGATCTTTACATATCGCCGGTGGATTTCGAACCTGAAAGGGAGGAAAAGGTTTCTGCCGGAAGACAATTGGAGCTCAAAAAGCAGGAGAACATTCAGTTTCAGGACTATAATATAACCTTTGTTGGCTTTGATGTATCGGGGATGATGGGCCAACAAAATGGTCAGGGAGTGAGTGTGGGAGCCGACCTCCTGGTTTCCTATAAAAACGAGGAACCGGTAAAACTGAAGCCGGTTCTTGCTCTGGGCAAAGAAGGCAACACGGCCGAACCAGTCAGACTGCCCGGGGCAGTGGAAGCTTCTGTTAGGCTTATCAAGATAGAGGCAAGCGCCGGAAGCATAGTCCTTGAATACCAGGGCCCAGCCGCCGCCACTGGCAAAGGTACGGAAAAAACTCCTCCTGCCTTTATCGCCGAAGTCAGTGTAAAACCCGGCATGACCCTTCTCTGGTTGGGCACCTTCCTCATCCTGCTGGGAGGATCCATAGGTGTTGCCCGCCGCTGGCGTTAAGTGAGAAGTCTCTTGCCTGCGTCCTGATTAATTCTGCCTATTTCTCTCTGAAAATCCCTGTCCTTCCACCAAGTTGGGAAGGGCCGGCGGGTGACAAGACTCTTGGCGCATAGCGAATAATACTTCCCCTCGACGCTATGCGCTATGCGATTAAGTCTTCATTCCACCGTAATTTCGGCATCCTCCAAGAGGACGTCATAGGTGTAACCATAGCCGAAATCGCGATTCACCGAGACCGTGCCGTTCACCAGTACCAGATC
>JAJDNB010000171.1 GCA_022340905.1 Deltaproteobacteria bacterium
ACACAAGAGCGCTGCTGCCATTGGGGTTGTGAGATCAATTAACAAATGGGGAGTTCGGGATAGTGCCAGGAAAAGCTTTAATTGTTCTTGTTTTACTGAGGATTGCACACTCATACGGATTTTGTTTTGATTCCTCTCTTGGCTATACTTAGAACTAAAGAATCCAGACCCAGGCTCCGGCTAGCAATGGTGCTTGGTGGTATATCAAATTCCAAACACCAAATTTTAAGGTTTCAGGTGTTCCGCCGGAGGCGGATCAGGTCTCAGAAATCATTGACCTGAACACTGAAACCTCAGTGGGGAAAGGTCATCTTGGCACCGAACCACCCGAGAACTGTTACCACTGGCACCAGGGTGAGACCGAGCATAATATAGACAATCCTAGCACCGCTTGGCTGCAGCAAAATATCGGGCACCAATATTCTCCACATGAAAATGGCCAGGATCAGACTGATGAGAACAAGAGAACCGAACATCTTAACCGCGATTATTCCTGACCACTTGCCCGCGTAATTGATCCACCAGTTATATGGCCCCGTGAGTAATGCTACAGGTGTGAACAAAAGAGCCGCAACGAGCACATGAAATGACGAGATATCAAAGCTTTCCTTCCCGGTCACCAGGTAAAGAAGGTTTAAAACCGGAAAGAGCATGGTAAAGGCAATGGGGAAATGTACGGTCATTGGGTGAGGATGACGCCTCAACATGGGAACTTTACGGTAAACCTCCAGAAGAATATCGGGAATGTGCTCATCCATGGGATCTTTTTCAGCTTTCAAGGTGCCAACTTGCCGAAGTCTCTTCAAGACCTCGACGCCATGGGGTGCACCTCCGATCTCTTCACTCAGATCCGCTCCCGCCTGATGTCTGCGCATGTGCTGGCCGGTCTTCCACAGTCTGCTTTCAGAAGCATCGTAAACATTGCCTTCGTAAGCGATATATACCGGCCTTCCATCTTCGCCATTGAACCGGGACAGTTCCTCACGAGTAAATTCTTTCAAGGTGTCTTCCATGTCTCATCCTCGGGACCAGCATATGATTGTGAAGCTTGTCTCAAGTTATGTAGAATATCCCATAGCCACTTACAATGCAAGCAATTCGGCTTCGGGAGTTTGGCCAAAAATAGTCTCCTCACCCCCGGTAGGGGGGAGGAGAAATGTTGTTCCGACCTATTACTTAATTCCCCAATCCTCGCTGACGTCCATACCAACGGGCCAGTCGCTCGGGGTTGCCGCCAAGGAAATAGCCCAGCAAAACAGCTTGATTGATCAGGGTTGTTCTCAAGACTCCCAGTTCACGCCAGCGTCGAGCTGAAGTCTTCACAGCAACAGGGGCAATGGTCACTTTCCCCTTTTTTCTTAACCGCCTCATTAGTACAAAATCTTCCATGATGACCATATCGGGAAAACCTCCTAGATCACGAAACACACTTCCTTTGATAAATATTCCCTGGTCACCATAGGGCATTTGTAGGAGGCGGGAGCGAAAGTTGGCCAGCATTTCAATAATTCTAAAACCCAACTCCCAACCATCGATCCCTAGAGCGAAAGCACCAGCCACCACACCTGGTTTTCTGATGATATCAAGAACATAGGGTTCGAATCCCCGGGGCAGTTGGGTGTCTCCGTGAAGAAAAATGAGTACATCACCCCTGGCAGCGAGACCGCCGGCATTTGCCTGTCTTGCTCGTCCAGCAGCTGTGGTGAGCAAACGAACCCCGAAACTCTTCGCTACCTCGGTAGTTCCATCGCTGCTACAACCGTCCACAACGACAATCTCAACATGGGAACTGCTCTTGGTGCTGGCCAGAGCCGCAGCCAGCTTTTCCTCTTCGTTGAGGGTTGGAATAACGATGGAGATTGCAGGGTGAGGTGAAGATTCCCTTCTGGTGGCTTCCCTTTCCCATACCTCAATATCCTCTGCTCGGTCCACATCATCTAGCGGTTCGACTGTAACCCAACGAAGTCCAAGTTGGTCCGCGATTTCAAGGGTTCTCGCTCCCACCTCGGCCGTATCCCAGGGGACATCCTCAAATAACTTGCTCTCTTCCTGTCGCAGGCCAATCAAGTAGTAGCCGCCATCATTGGCTGGCCCCAGGACGAGATCGAACTGGTCAAGCAAATCGAAGGCGGCTCTCACAGTGCTTTCTGTGATACCTGGGCAATCAGAGCCCACGATCACCACCCGGGTTTTTCCCTTAGTAAAAGCCTGAGAAAAGGCTTTCGCCATGCGGCTACCAATATCTCCGAGACTTTGGGACCGATAGGTGATATGGCTACCTAGCCATTGTTCCATCAGTCTCCGGTTGCCACCCTCATAGCGCACCTCCATATCAACCCCTCGGTTGCTAAGCAAATGGCCTATCCGCCTCAAAACGTGCTCTGTCATTTGCTTCTGGAGATCGGCGGCTCCACGGGAGCCCAGAACTGAAATCAGGCGGGTTTTCGTTTTTCCCGGCTCGGGATACCGGGTGAAAAGAATTAGTCGCTCAGTTGTGTTCGTCCTGCTCACATCAACCACTTATCAATAAACCACAACAGTCTGCCAGACGGTCTTATTCTGGCCGCCGGATAGGGTGCGGTTCCAGGATTGTTCATAATTTCCTCGAAGACTTTTTTTTTCCTCGATCCCGAGACAAGAAAAATAACGCAGTCGGCTTTGTTCAAAATAGGAAAAGTAAGAGTAATGCGCGGGACAGGGGGGAAAGCGTTCGCGCCATCAACTGCCACAACCCAGCGGTATTTTTCTTCCAAGGCTGCATCTCCTGGAAAAAGCGAGGCAGTGTGGCCATCTTCTCCCAAACCCAGCAGGATCACATCGAAAGAGGGGAGATATGTATCGTCCTCACCTCCCGGAGGAGGGCCAAAAAATTGGCGAAGAGTCTTTTCATAATTGTCAGCAGCATCTCTGGCAGAGGGACTTTCGGTGATAATTCGATGTACATTAGCTGGCGGGACATCCACCTTGGAGACCAGTCTTTGAAAAGCCAGAGCATAATTGCTGTCCTGATGATCCGGCGGCAGGTAACGTTCATCTCCCCAGAAAATATGGGTCTTCTGCCAGTCTATCCTCTTGGCTATAGGTTGGCATGCCAGTTCTTCATAAAGCAAGCGGGGAGTGCTGCCACCCGACAGGACGAAGGTAAAGACACCACTTTTTTTTATGGCTTCCTCGGCAGTTTCGCAAACGTACTCAGCGGCCGCTCGGCTCAGTTCCGGCAAATTGGGATAGGTGTGTATCTCTGGTTTCATTTGTCTCGATTAGAAAGCGAGAAAGGGCTAAGGCGAGAAAAGCGGGAAAGGGTTTAGTCCTCATAAGTGTATGCCAAGAGATGAAATAGAGATTTCACAGAAGAGAGGAAAATTCTTCCAAATAACCTCTTGCCTTTCTCGCCCGTCTCTCCTTTCCCGCTGTGATACGCTATGCTCTTTGCTCTATGCGGCTGTCGCCTGCCCCTCAGGCGCTAATCGCCCCACCTCAGGTGAAGCCAGAGCCTGCCGTACAAGTGTAGCAGTGGGACGAGATGGCAATAGGCTCTCCCCTTGCTGGTAACTCTTTCAATTCAGAAATATGAGTCTTTCTTGTCCCTAGGTAGAGACCGGCAGCCTGATTGAAGTCGCAATCAAAGAGATAGCCCTCCCACGATACGGATATTAATGAACGACACATCAACCCCTCAATGGCGCAGGGGTTAAAGCTAGTGGCAAGTTTTTGTAGGTACTTATCCAAATTTCCGGATTTTTCGAGCCAAAGGCGGAATCTTCCTAAAGGCACATTGGCGAAGGCGAAGAGATTGTTGAAAACTATTCCCCACTTATTCTCCAGTACTTGGCAAAATCTTTTTTCCAACTGCTCCTGAGAGGAGGGTAGAAAGGCTCCGGTGGGGTTGGAGACCAAGTTGAGCTCCAGACCTGAACCTGGTCTTCCATAGCCAACAGAGTTCAGCTTCCTGAGAACATCAATGGACTCCTGAAAGACACCTCTTCCTCTCTGGGACTCTGCCTGTGCTTCATTCAGAGAAGGGAAGGAAGCAACAATAATCACTCGGTTTTGTTTGCAAAGATCAATGAGGTCAGCCCGTCTTTCTCTGGCTAAAGCAGTAAGATTAGAGCGAAGCATTAGCCGCGAGGTTAGAGGCGCGAGTCTCAAGATCATATCAACTATGTCCGGGGTCATCTCCGGTGCCCCTCCGGTAATATCAATTACCTCAAAGCGAAATCTTTGGGCCACGGCGACCACCTGATCCACGGTCTCCTTGCTCATCACCTCTTCACGGTTTGGACCTGCCTCGAGGTGACAGTGTCGGCAAGCTTGGTTGCAAAGCAAACCCACATTAACTTGCAGAGTAGTAATTTTCTCTCTAGTCAAAGTGAGGCCATGCTTGGCTAGGGTCTGCCTGAAGGGTTCCACCGGCATTTTTATTCTGGCGGCATCCCAGTCTTCATCTTGTGGTTGCGGCCGCTGCTGCATGCTCAAATCTTCCTTCATATCTCTTGAAAGCTTTTTAGCAAATTAATATCTAACTTTCCCTTATATCACGACTTTGTCTGTTAGTCGGCACAAGGCCCAATCTTTTACAGCGGGCAAAGCCCACTGAGAAATTATCCGTTCCCAAACCGATAGAGGGTGGTTCATAGGGAAATCTTCTTCGCAATGTTTCTCATCTGAACGCCGTGAACCAGGGACGACCCTCCCCGGATTGCCGTGGCCACATGAATTGCTTCGGTCATTTCGGCCAGATTTGAACCTTTTTCCAAACACGCTTGGGAGTAAGCATCAATACAATAGGGGCATTGGACAGTGTGGGCTACGGCCAAAGCGATGAGAGCTTTTTCTCTTTCGGTGAGTTCGCCCTCGGCGAACACTGCTGCGTAATATTCAAAGAATTTCTTTGCCAGTTCAGGTGCTTCCTCGCCAACCTCTTCGAATTTAGGCAGATCTTGTGGATGATAGTACGTTTCCATTCTCACTTTCCTCCCGAACCAAATCCGTTACGGTTCGTCGATTATTAATTTCATCCATCTCTTAGCAGCATCAGGACCCCAACTCCCCGAATGGTATGGGTGGAGACGTGCCCCTCGATCATCACAAGTCTCACATTCCTCCAATATGGGGGTTAGGAATGACCAGCTGAGCCGCACCCCATTGTCACTCCAAAAAAGCATCTGATCCCCTTGGATACAATCCAGGAGCACCTTTTCATATGCCTCAAATTTGGGGCCACTGTAGTTCTGATCATAAGAGAAGTCCATTGTTACAGGCCGGAGACAGCTGCGGGCTCCGGGATGTTTGGTCTGGAAGGTTAAGGTTATTTTTTCTTGAGGATAGATCCCTAGAACGAGCCGGTTGGCAAGAATTTCCTCGCCCAGGACATTACGAAACATTGAATGAGGAACGCGCCTGAACTGAACCACTACCCGGGTCATTTTTTTGGCCAACCGCTTACCAGAGACAAGGTAAAAAGGAACACCCCTCCATCGCCAATTGTCAATAAAAACCCGCATCATCGCAAATGTTGGGATGAGAGACTGAGCATTTACTCCCGGCTCTCCACGATACCCGGGAACCTCAACCCCATCGATAATTCCAGGACCATATTGTCCCAGAATAAGATCATCTGCCTGCTTACTTCTATCAAGTGGTTTAAGGGAGCGAAATACTTTGGCCCTCTCGTCTCTAACCAGATCGGCCTCAAAGAGGGAGGGCGGTTCCATAGTGATCATTGCCAGTACCTGCATGATATGATTCTGGAACATGTCTCTGATTACACCAGCATGCTCGTAGTAGCCAGCACGCATCTCAACTCCCAACTTTTCCGCTGCAACAATCCCTACATAGCCGATATAACTGCGATTCCAGATTGGTTCAAAGATGGAATTGGCAAAACGAAACATCAATATGTTCTGCACTGTCTCCTTGGCAAGGTAATGATCAATCCTGAAGATCTGATGCTCTAGGAAATTTCGATGAAGGGTCTCGTCCAACTCTTTGGCGGTCTTCAGATCACGTCCAAACGGTTTTTCCACCACGAGACGGGACCAACCGTTGCCGTTTTCACCTTCTTGAGCAAGCCCACTCTTTCCGAGCATCTCGCCAATAACCGGATAAAGAGATGGCGGAACAGCCAGATCAAAGACCCTGTTTCCGCCTACCTTGTGTTCTTGGTCTAGCTTCCTGAGAAACTCTGCCAATTCTTTATAGGAGTCCAAAGAATCATAGATCACCGGTTTATAAAAAAGATTGCCGACGAATTCATTCCAGAGAGAAAGATCTGCATTACCCGTGGCCGAGTAGCTGCTCTTTAACTTCTCCCTAAATTCGTCATGACTGAGGGCGGTACGGCTAGCTCCAACGATGATGAGCGGCTTCGGCAAGCCATCGTTCAGATACAGATTATAAAGAGCTGGCACTAGCTTTCGGGAGGTGAGGTCGCCCGATGCTCCGAAGATAACGATGGTGCAGGGATCTAGGCGGCCAACCCCTACGCACTCTTGCAGAGGAATGTCCATGGGAGGCGCTTTCGCCTCCACTGTGGTTTTTTGATCTCGTACATTATCATCAGACATGGCAGAATCTTTCATTCATCTCACAGAAATAGATCACTTGTAATCACTCATCGTCTACAAGGCAAACAGCAAGGAGAAAAAAGTATGGTGCTTGGCGAGCATGGGGCAAGGGCTATGGTTTCAGTTTTTTCGTTTTCCTCCCTGACACCTGAAACCTGACACCTTGAAACTTGGTGCCTAGTGCCTAGTTAAAACAGCTGCCCGCTTTTAGCTGCCATCATTCTCCATTGCCTGGATCTTCGCCAGCCTGCGCATGTGTCTCTCTTCACCAGTGAACCGAGCTGCGAGAAAGACTGAGATCAATTCCTTAGCCAGCTCCTCGCCTATGACCCGGGACCCAAGACAAAGTACATTGATATCATCATGTTCAACACCTTGATGGGCTGAGTAGGTATCATGGCAGAGTCCGGCGCGTATGTTTTTCATTTTATTAGCGGCAACGCAGGCTCCCACCCCACTGCCGCAAATAAGGATGCCCCTCTCGGCTTTTCCTTCCCTTAGAGCTTCGCCTATGGCACGAGCGAAATCCGGATAATCAGCCGGTTCTCTGTTACTAGTGCCAAGATCCACGATCTCAAATCCTGCCTCCTTTAAAAAGGTTGTCATCCTTTCTTTCAGCTCAAAGCCAGCATGGTCTGCGGCAAGGGCCACTCGTTTCACTATATCTTCTCCCTCGTGAGAGCGGCTGTAAGCCGCGATGGTTTGACTCACTCCGTTTGTCGCATAGAGCATGGACTAGGACTAAGGTTTCGGGTTTCAGTGTTCAGGTTTCAGCCTCCTTGTTTTTCCTTCCTGACACCTTAAGATTTAGTGCATAGTGCCTAGTAAAATCTGTCTGCTGTCTGCTGATGATTCTATGCGCTTTGCCATTTCTTATTTGCCAAGTAACTTCTTCGCTCTCTCTACTACGTTTTCAACAGTAAATCCGTATTGTTTGAAATTCTCTTTAGCAGGAGCACTTGCGCCGAATTTGTTAATACCGATGATGTCACCCCCATCTCCTGTCCACTGATGCCAGCCTAGCGGTACGCCCGCCTCTACAGCTAGTCGAGCCTTGACTTCAGGAGGCAATACCTGATCACGGTATTGCTGTGATTGCTCCGAAAATAATTCCCAACAGGGCATACTCACCACCCTGACATCAATGGACTCAGCGGCCAGTAACTCTTGAGCCTCCATTATGAGTTGGACCTCCGAGCCCGAGGCCATGAGAATGATATCGGCTGTCCCTCCTGTTTCTTTAGAAAGAACGTAGCCGCCTTTCAACAGTTCCTCGGCGCCTGCCACTTTGGATCGGTCATAAATGGGTAGTCCCTGCCTGGTTAAGACCAGCATCGTAGGGCCGTCGGAACGCTGCACTGCTGCCCGCCAAGCATAAGCAACCTCGTTGGCGTCAGCAGGCCTGATCACGTGAATGTTAGGCATGGCTCGCAATGAGGCCAGATGCTCTATTGGTTGGTGAGTGGGGCCATCTTCTCCTACCCCAATGGAGTCGTGGGTCATCACGTAAATCACCGGCAATTCCATAAGAGACGCCAGGCGGATGGCTGGTCTGGCGTAGTCTGTGAATATAAAAAAGGTGGCGGCATAGGGACGTATAGCTCCATGGAGTGCCATGCCAGAGCAGCAGGCAGCCATGGCATGTTCACGGACACCCCAGGCAATATTGCGCTTCTCGCAGTGCTCTTTGGAAAAGTAGGTTGAGTCATCAATGAGGGTCTTGGTTGAGGGCGCCAGATCTGCACTCCCACCCATGAGCCAGGGAAGCTTTGGCGCAAAACTATTGAGAACCTTACCTGAGGCAACCCGCGTGGCCATAGGACCGTCGTTGCTGGAGAACTTCGGAATACCCTCATCCCACTGAGGCGGAAGATCTCCCTTTAGAGCCATTTGCAGCCTTTCCGCCAGCTCAGGGTGAGCCTGCTGGTAAGCGGAAAAACTCTCTTTCCACTCTTTTTCCAGTCTTTCTCCTCGCTCCACAGCCTGGTTCATGTGGGCTCGCACTTCCTCGGGCACCAAAAAAGTCTCATTCTCCGGCCAGCCATAGGCCTTCTTGGTTAGTTTAACCTCCTCTTCTCCTAAAGGCTCTCCGTGGGCCTTTGCTGTGTCTTGCCTATGGGGAGAACCATAGCCAATGTGAGAACGAACTATGATTAGGGAAGGTCGTGCCCTTTCCTCCTTGGCCTTGGCTAGTGCATCTGCCAAGACGCTGAGATCATTCGCTTTATCTCCAAGATTTTGCACCTGCCAATGGTAGGCTTCAAAACGTTTACCAACATCATCAGAATAGGTAAGGCTGGTTTCTCCCTCAATGCTAATATGGTTGTCGTCATAAACGCAGATAAGTTTGCCGAGCCCCAGGTGCCCAGCCAGGGAGGCTGCCTCATGTGAGGCTCCCTCCATGAGGTCTCCGTCACTGCAAAAGGCATAAACATGGTGATCGACGATTGTATGGCCATCACGATTGAACACCTTGGCAAGATGAGCCTCTGCCATGGCCATGCCCACTGAATTCATAATACCTTGGCCGAGTGGTCCGGTAGTAGTCTCCACCCCTGGGGTAATCCCATGTTCTGGATGTCCCGGGGTCTTGCTTCCCCACTGCCGGAACTTTTTGATCTCTTCCAGGGAAAGATCATATCCTGTCAAATAGAGCATGGCATAGAGGAGCATCGAAGCATGACCGCAGGAG
>JAJDNB010000179.1 GCA_022340905.1 Deltaproteobacteria bacterium
GCTTCAGCGCCCATGGATCTGCGCAAATCTGGATCTTCAAGCGCCTCTAGCCAGTTGGCCAAGGCATGAATGTTCTCAGGGTTATCCATAATAAAACCTGATCGCCCGTGCAAAATCAACTCACTGGCTCCAGTCTCTCGAGTGGCAATAACAGGCAGACCACAGGCCATGGCTTCAAGGCAGGCATTACCGAGTGGTTCGTAATAGGACGGCAGTACAAATACGTCAGCACAGCCGTAAAACGCAGACATACCGTCCTGGAATCCACAAAACAGAGAGATCCCCTTAAGACCTAGCTCGCGTGCCAACTTCATGTATCGGGGAATGTCACCCTTACCAGTAATCAGTATCCGATATTTCTCTTTATCTCTGAGTTGAGATACAGCCCTTAGGAGGGATGCCAACCCCTTTCGAGCAAAATTCATCCCCACAAACAATACAACAATTGCCTTTCTGTCTATTCCCAGATTCTTGCGCAGCGACTCTCCTTCATTACGAACCGAACTGTTGAAAACATCAAAATTTATCCCGCAGTAGATCACATCTATGAGATTAGAGGGAACGTTATAGTAGGTGATTGCGTGCTCCTTGCATAGATGTGAGATCGCCACAACGCGCTTATAATTTCCTGCGGTAAATATCTTTCTCTCAATATTGAGTATTAACCGGTGTCGCGGAGAGATAGTATTATAAAGGCGAGTGAAGGTGTTACCCGAATGTACATCCAGCCAGTGTTTGTGGATTCCATCACCCATGCGGTAAACGTCTTGGGGATAGATTTGCGAAAGACCATTGACAATGTCAAACTCGTTCCTGCCTAGAGCAAGTCGAGCATTCTTAGCAAATACCCAGCTTTGAAGACCGAAGGGTTTTACTGGAACCGCTACGCTATGGAAAAAAAGTCCTTTGAGTGGTTCATAGCGGTGGGCGAATACATGGACTTCATGGCCAAAGTCTCTCAGAGTTCGGGCCAAGTCCACTGAATACCTCTCTCCGCCACCTCCTTTGGGAGAGAAATCTTTTCTTACAAGTGCAATTTTCAAGAGATCACAATTCTCAGTATTGAGGTTTCAGGTTTCAGCCTTTGAGTTTCTTTTCCTGACACCTGAAACCTGAAACCTGAAACCTAAATCCCCGGAACTCGGTGTTTGGGGTTTGGGATTTCATAGATTCCACCACTACATTGCTCTGGTGTACTCCCGCTTGGGAACAAGGCCATTGCTTCCTCTGGGTACAGCCCAAAGTCGGAGTTTGTCTCGCCGTAGCCAAAGCAAAGGCTGCTCCTCAGGGCACCCGGACGCTCTACTCACAATACGCTAGGACAAAGGTTTTGCCTCATCAATAAGCATGATGGGAATATCATCCTTTATCTCGTAGAGAAGTTTGCACTGATCGCAGATCAAACCATCTTCAGAGTCATTTAGATGGATTTCACCCTTACATTTTGGACATGCCAGAATGTCCAACAGTTCTTTACTAATCGCCATTTTTTACTCCTTATCCAATTGTTCAACAACAGCTCTAAGGACGTCAGCAACCTCAATTGTTGTCATGCATTCAATCGTCTCGCAGTTCCGCTGAAAACAAGGGCTACAATCTCGTTCCATCCGCAACACCCGATGCCTACTCCCATAAGGGCCAGTGCGCCAGGGCGCGGTTGGGCCGAAAAGTGCTACCACCGGTGTACCGAGAACCGCGGCCAGGTGCATGGGGCCACTGTCAGTTGAAATAACAACCCTAGCCTTTTTACAAAGATAGGCCAATTCCCTCAGATTGGTTGTACCAGCCCAATTATACAGTCCACTGCCATCGGCTTGGTTCATAATAGTAGTAATCTTGTCTCGCTCATTTGCACTGCCGGTGAAGACAACCCGCGCCTGCAAACGTTCTACCATTTCAGCAGCCAGTCTAGCAAATTTGGCCTCCGGCCAGATTTTTGTCTGCCACCTGCTCCCAGGGTGGCATACAATGAGGGGACCCTCACCATTTCGAGTTACTTCATTCAGCTTATTCCTGAACTGATATTCTTCAGCTGGTGTCCATGGGTCACGAATCAGGAAACCTCCCACCTCCGCCCCCAGATATCGCGCCAGATCCAAGTACCGATCCAAGGCGTGTCTATTAGGGTCATAAGGTGGTAGTCTTTCGTTAAGAAACCTCCAGCTTCCCTCCCTCGTGGCGTCAAAGCCGATCTTTCGGGCTCCCCGAGCCAAACCCACCCAAATTCCACTCTTAAATAGCCCCTGAAAATCAATGATCACATCGTAGTAACGACTTCGTATCTCTCTGGAAAACCTCATAATTTCTGAGGCTAAGGCTGGCCATGATAGTGGTTTTTTCAATCTTCTTAGCCAGGTCTTACGCTGACAGACGTAAATCTCGTCGAGTCCTGGATAGCACTCCAGTAGTTCAGCTGCCCCCTCCTCTACGAGCCAGGCAATGTGAGCCGCGGGGTAGTGGCTTCGCAGTGCCTCAAAAGCAGGTATTGTCTGCACAACATCCCCTAAGGCACTTAGTTTTACGATCAAGATGTTCATTTTGAACCACAAAGGACACAAAGAACACAAAGGTTTTACAATATTATTCTTCTGATCCCTCGCTTCAGTAAGGTCACATTGAAATTGATGAGCATGCCCAATCTCAGACCACTTAATTTGAGATATGTGAGTACCTGAGCTTCATGGACGGGGAGTAATCTGTCGACCGACTTCAATTCCAATAATATTTTATTGTCTACAACCATGTCTGCCCGGTAGGCACAATCAATATTTACTGACTTATACATTACCGGTATCTTCTTTTCTAACTCGAAGGGAATGGCATTTTTGCTAAGCTCGTACGCCAGACTTTGCTGGTAGGCGGACTCCAAAAGTCCTGGCCCTAATTGGCGATGGGTCTCGATTGCCAGGCCAATTATCTTGTTTGAAAGTCTGTCGATTCCCACCATTTCCACAGTTGCTTCCCTTTGTGCCCTTCGTGGTCTTTGTGGTCTCCCCTGTACGTTAGTTTTGTCGATTTAACTTTTTGCATCTGCAAGTATCCAGTCTACGGCCCCACAGAGGTCCTCCGCCACATAATCCGGTTGTACCTTGCTTCGAGGTCCTAGAAATTCATACTCCCCTTTACCATAACCCGTTAGAACCAAGATGCTTTTAGATTTGGCATTATGAGCCATTTCAATATCCTTGAACCGGTCACCCACTACGTAGGACCTTTTGAGGTCTATGTTCAACTCATCAGCAGCCTGCTTCATAAGAGCAATTCCCGGCTTTCTGCAGTCGCAACTCCCGGACCTCTCCTTTTCTGCCGGACCGTGGGTACAGGTGTATACACCATCCAAAAAGGCACCCTGTTCTCTCAATAAACCATTCATCTTTTGATGCACCTGATCAATGAATTCCACCGGGAAATAGCCTCGTGCTGCGCCCGATTGATTGGTAATTACCACCGCTTTAAAACCACTTTCATTGATCCTTCGTATTGCTGCAGCTGCACCAGGTAGAAGGACAAAGCGATCAATGTGGTTGATATATCCCATCTCCTCATTGAGAGTACCGTCACGATCCAAAAACACGCCTACATCCATGCCGTTCTCCGATCTAACGATTTAGTTTCACCACAAAGGTCACAAAGAATACAAGAAGTTTTCCTTTGTGCACTTTGGGTCCTTTGTGGTTTAGAACTCATTCGTGCCCTTCGTGTTCTTCGTGGTTAACCCCTCAGTAGTTTTTCGGCTGCAGCGTAGACTTCCTCCACGGTGATTGCCTTCATACACTCCAGATTCTCTTGACATTCATTCTCGAAACATGGCGTGCAACTCACTCCCTCTGGATGGATAACCACAGCATTGTCATTGAGTGGGGCAGTTTTTTCAGGATCAGTTGACCCGAACAAGGCAATTTGGGGAATTCTCATAGCGGCAGCCGCGTGCATCAGCCCTGAATCATTGCTGAGAAAAAGACCACACCGGCTAATGAGCACAAGAGCCTCGGTTAGTGTAGTTTTTCCAACAATGTTTATTGGCGGATGAACCATCGAGGTACTAATTCCCTCCGCGAGCGGCTCTTCACCCGGTCCTCCCAAAAGAAGAAGTCTTCTCCCCGGTTTCTGCAGTAAGTCCATCACTCTAGCAAACCGTTCGGGAAACCACCTTTTGGTTTCACCATAAGCCGCTCCGGGATGTACACCAATCAGGAGCTCATTTCCGTCAATTCCCAGATCATCCAATAAGGCCACCCCTCTCTCAATAACCTTCTTTCTCAACTTGAGACGTGGGACACGATCCACCTGGGAGACTCCCAAGCTGCGAAGCAAGCCAAGGTAATAATCCACTTGATGAAGACCACGCTCCTTCCGCCTGTCCTGAAGCCTCCTAGTGAGAAGCCAGCCACGTCCATCAGTCGCGTAGCCTAACCGCTGAGGGATTCCGGCTAGCCTGGCGACAACAGCCGAGCCCAGAGAGTTTGGCAAGAGAAGAGCCAGCTCGAATCCTTCTTTCCTCAACCTTCGGCTCACATCCACTAGGTTTCTCAGCCTTTGGGGGCCGTTTCCTCTTTCATATGCTAAAACACTTACTTGTGGTTCCCGAGCCTCAAACAGTGCTGCCACCTGTGCACGAGCCAGCACCGTTATGTTTGCTCCAGGCCAACATTGGAAGCATGCATCCAGCAGGGGCAGAGAAAGGACTGCATCGCCGATCCAGTTAGGAGCGAGAATGACAATCTTTGATTTTTTCAAAATTAGTTCCAAAAGACTCTTTGCTCGAAGTGGGATGTGCGATGGGTGATGTGAGATTCAACATTTTTCTCAGAATTCGCCATCCCACATCTCAGATCTCACATCCCACATCGAGGTTGAATCAGTCTATAATTCTCTGGGCCATGGTTGGTAGGGTCTGGTCTTCCATCGCTGGTGTACCCAAAACCACTGTTCGGGATAGCGACGGACGTAGGATTCAATGATCTTGTTGAATTTTGCCGTATTTTCCTCGACGTCCCGGCTGATATCACCACTTTTGGCTAAAACAATTTCCGGCTTGCAAAAAATCTGATAAGAGCCGTCAGGCTGTCTCACGTTGAAAGCAGGAATCACTGGGGCACCCGTTCTCAGAGCAATGGTACTCAATGCTTTATTGGTGCACGCAATCTCGTTGAAAAAGGGAACAAATACCCCTTCGTACCATGCCGAGTTCTGGTCGAGCAACAGAGCCACTGCATCTCCGTCGGCAAGCAAATGCAGCATCTTTCGCACCGAGCCTTTTTTGGGGATCAGCTTATTGCCACCCCGCGTACGTATCTTAGTAAGCAGGTTGTCCAAAAAAGGATTGTCCAAAGGGCGAACCACAATGTTTATGGGATGATAGCGCAATGAAAAGGCCAAAGCCATAAGCTCCCAGTTGCCAAAATGAGAAGCTAGCAGCAAAACTCCCCTTCCCTTCTCCAATGCATTTGCAAAATGGTCAATCCCATGGAAGGAGACAAATCCATCCAAATCATCCGAGCTCAGTTTTCGAAGATGAGGTAATTCGAGAAGTACCCGGGCGAGGTGAATAAAGTTTTTACGGGCGATGTTTCTTCTTTCATCTTCACTCAACTCGTCTCCCCAGGCAATCTTGAGATTATCTAAGGCGATTTGACGGTGCCTTTTATCTACCTGAAACCAAATTCGTCCGAGAGAGTCCGCAAGCTTCCAAGTGAACTTCAAGGGCAAGGTGGCCGCCACGTCCGTAAAGAATTCCGCCATCTGTTGTACTCCACCTGGTCTCACCCTTGGGATTCCTCCGAACCTACGTTGACATCCTTCAGCACCCTTCGCACCGCTCCGGTCAGCTGCGAGCCATCTCTGTCCAAGGCTATCTCCACCGCCAGTACATAAAGCTCCATTTCTTGAGGAAGAACCTGTGGCAGCCTCACCCAGTCTTTCTCAGTGGTTACCCAGAGTTCGGGCTCGAACCTCGACGCCTCTCGCACCAACGAAGCCAAGAGTTCGCGTGTCAGAGGGTAGTGATCTGGAAGTGCTGCTGTGTAAACCAGGCTCCCGCCCAGATTGTGGACACTCTGAAAAAAATCATCAGGCCTGGCGATTCCAGCAAATGCGGCCAGCCGCAAATCCGTCAAAGAGCTTAATGGCCTCTCCCCGTGATCAGCGGCTGAAAAAATGCGAGTCGGGCGGTGCGTTGCAGTGGCCATAACCTTGTCAGGCCAATTTTTGCTAAGGGTCTCAAGATTTTTTCTTGCCTTTTTACTCCCATCGAAGTGACTAAGTACCAAAACCTGAGCGCGGCCTAAGGCCTCAGCCCTTTCTCGGAGTGTACCTCGCGGAAATACCCAATTACTGCCGAAGGGATCTCGAGCATCCAACATGACCACATCCAGGTCTCTGGCAAGATGTCTGTGCTGAAAACCATCGTCCAAAATCAGGACATTACAGTTGAATTTCTCTATTGCGGCTTCCCCAGCCTTTACCCTCTTTGTGCTGCACAGCACTGGAATACCAGAGAGTTGCCTGGATAGCATTAGCGGTTCATCACCAGATGTTGTCTGGTTCGCTAAGATGTTCTCGCCGTCGCTGACCACGGTAACCCGAGTGGTTTCTATTCCGCCATATCCCCTGCTCAGTACGCCAACACGGTAACCCTCTTCAGAAAATAACTTTGCGAGCCAGACAACCATAGGTGTCTTACCAGTGCCGCCCACGGATAGATTGCCCACGCTTATTACAGGGCAGTTCAGTCTGTGGGTTTTGAGAACTCCATTGTCAAAAAGAAAATTACGCAAATTTATTATTGTATCATAAAGCCAAGCAGCTAAGGTTGCTATGACTCTCAGGAGACTGGCCCATGATGACCTTCTCTCCTCTTCCTGAATCAGCCTAAAGATCTTCTGGTGGAGTCCTTCATACCTTGCCTGGTTACGGTTCGCGGGAACATGTTTTTTGGTTGTTTGTTCGCCAGCCATCTTTAAACTTGAGATTCCATCAGGTGGTTATCAGTGATATGTTAATCGTTATTAGGAGTACCTGGGGATCAAGGCAATGCGGTTATACGACCCGAGGTCAAAGTATCTCTCTCCCCCGGATAACTGATAACGAATAACAAATAGCTAGCAATCTAGCCTGCCTTTGGATTTTCTAATAGTCTTCGAATGATCTCCAAGTTACGGGAGACAGCCCCCTGGTGCGGCTGCATGGCTGCTTGCGCTTTCTTTCCCTCTTCCTGGCATTTTTCTGGATCAACCAACCAAGCCCTTATCTGTTCATACAATTCGACCTTAGTTGAAATCTGGAAGCCACCGCCGCCTTCAGCAAGCATTGCGGCAATTTCCTTAAAATTTTCCATATGGGGACCAAAAACAACTGGCAGACCTCTCTGGGCGGCTTCCAG
>JAJDNB010000193.1 GCA_022340905.1 Deltaproteobacteria bacterium
CTGGAACTAGACCCAGACAATCCCGACATCCTGAACAATCTGGCCTGGATTTTCGCCACCAGCAAGGAAACTTCCTTGTATCAACCGGAAAAGGCTCTTGAACTGGCTGAAAGAGCAGCAGCTCGATCTCAAGAATCTCATATCTTGGACACCCTGGCAGAGTCCTATTACGTAAATGGCCTGAGCAGAAAAGCACTGGCTACGGCCGAGAAGGCTCTGGCAGCTGCATCCGGAGACCGCTCCTATTATGTCGAGCAAGTCGAAAGATTTCGAAGGGCAGTCGAGGGAAGAAACAACCTGTAAGCAGAAAAGTCAAGTTCCAAGTTTAAAGTTCAAAGTCTCAAGTTTGCGGTCGCCTTATCTGCTAGGTCTCAAAACCTTGAACTTGGAACTTGGAACTCTGAACTGATCGCACTTAAGCGGTTATGCCTGAACCCAGCCGTCTCTTCGTCAATGGTGCAACTGACAACAGACAACGGGCTCTATCTAATAGCGAAGCATGGTGCTCATATGATGGAGAGCAGCACTTATGGAGGCGGCAAGATTGTAGCGATGGTTTGCCAAAATATCATCGTCTTGGCTATTGGTAATAAGCCAAGGGGAGCATTCCGAAGCCCGCTTTAAATTCTCCACTATCTTGTCCATCAATGCTACAGCGTCAATGGTCTGCAACTGCTCGACAAAGCCCACTCGGACAGTTTTCAGGACTTCAAACATTACATGAGCCACTCCCTGGCAATAATAAAAATAATTATCTGCTCGAAAGTAACTGACCCGGGATCCATCCGACTCCGTCTCTTTGACTAGGTTCTCGTGACAATTGCCGAGGAGGTCCTTGTAAGAAGCTATGAGTGAGAGTAAGTTGTCCGTGCGATAATAAAAGCGGCTTTTTCCCTGCTTAAGATTCTCGAGGAAGCTCCCCAGTTCTTGGAGTGCTTCCTCATACTGGCTCTCTGAGGACGGAAACCAAAATTGATCCGCCCTGTTCATAAGCAAGTTTACCGCCTCTATCAAGTGGGGATCATAGGCGTCGGCATCGCCAAAACGGGTCAACGTCTCTTTCAGTTTGATTGCCGTATAACGCATTGCCTCAAGAGCCCCCAACTGAAACTCGTTGACATTGTCGGTAAATCTTCCGATGATCAAATCATTCGGCCGCCAACCCCAAAAACGCCCATTAAGTTCATAGTCTAAAAGCTCGATCAGTTTTCCGGTAAAGGCCACTCCGGCAATCTCGCTAGATACCGGCTTTTCAGGTGTGGTGGGAAGCGGCAAACTGGGCTTAGAGATCTTCTCCTGCTTTTCAGCAACATCACCTTTTGCTTCTTTCACTTCTTTTACTTCTTTTTCTTCTTTTACTTCACTCTGGGGTTTTTCAACCCCTGTGGTGACCTCTTCCCTTGATTCAACCGCTTCTTTCGATGAGGTATCCCCGGAACAATTTGAAAGAAAAGGACAAAAAATGAGGATAGCGACGAAGAAGCAGAAAACTTGCAGGTGGTAGATGCTACTGCCTAGTTTGGTACCCCCATGTCCTTGCTGTACAAACCTCACTTAACTCTCACTCCTAGGTGAAACTTACTCGTTGCGGTTCATATTGCTAGCAAAGATCAGTCCTTTTCACTTGCTCGGCCAAGTCGACAGGGATGGTCTTTCTAATCGGCAGATTCGCCCAAGTAGCTTGCACAGGCATCCTGAGACTCCCAGGCGGTCACCCGTCTGATCCGTATACGGTCGTTATCCATTTTTTCTCGGAGCCTATGAAAAATATAGCGGGCAATGTTTTCCGAAGATGGATTGTTCTCCATAAAAAAGGGTAGGTCATTGAGATATCGATGATCAATCTCAGACATGATTTCACCGGTAGCTGCCTTGACTTCTGCAAAATCGAGAACCACTCCACTGTCGTCCAGATCCTTGCCGCTGAGGACGACCTCCACTTTCCAGTTATGCCCGTGAAGGGCTTCGCATTTGCCACGGAAGTTTCGTAAATTATGTGCGGCAGAGAATTCTGTTATTATCTTGAGCTCATACATCTATTTCCCACTTTTTGGAAGGCTTGGTCCTTTATCTAGTAACGTAACTTGCTGCCATCCGGGCCAGAAGGTACCAGATCCCGGGAATTCAAGCAGAATTAATCCGTCTCCGGTTCTCCGGTGTACGGTTTGCCACACTCTTTGCAACGGCCATCGGCTCCTATCACCCCAATGCAGGTACCGTCGCTGCACAGTTTCCTGCTGTCGAAATCGATTGTACCCTCTTCGTCTTCATCAACCGCAGCCTCGGCCAACTCTCCAGGAACCTCATCCGCAGTATCACTTATTTCTTGACCACACCAGCAGCAGTAACGGCTGTCTTCGGGTAGGGCTCGCTCACATGCCGGGCATGTGAGTTCCCCTAGTGATTCACCGCAGTGGGGGCACTTCAAGGTTAGCTACTCCTTATCGACCAAAGGCTGAGCATGGAGCATGGGGCAGAGAGCATAGGGTAAAAACCACTAATCACGAAAATGATCAGCTTGAAAGTAGTCCATTCGGGATTCTTGATTTTGTCCGTTACCTCTTACAACAAATGACAGCGCAGCGTAATGACCAAATGACGCCGAAGGCAAATGACAGTGAAATGTCTCGCCCGACCTCTCGTCTCTCTTTACTCTATGCTCCATGCGCTCAGCTCTATGCTTTTTCGAATCCCAAATCCGCAATCTGAGCGGGCTTTCAACGGTCGACCTCTTGTAACTTAATCTCTAGTGTTTGTCAACGGACTCTGGGCCTCCGGCCGTTGGTTGCCAGTGGTCCGTTGGCTCACTTCGTGAGCCGCAGAGCGCAAAGCGCCAAGCGCAGAGCGTTGCTAAATTAGAGATTTTGCGCTGTGCGCTATGCTCTAAGCGCTTTGCGTTTGAATGTAACGGACCACGGACTACTACCACTGACAAAGGCCGTCCCCGGACTAGGGAAAAAACCGTGGTCTGATGAGCTAACCTTTCTTGGCGGTGTGATTCTCTCTGACCTTGGGGGCGGCCTTCGCTTTTTTCTGTTGACAACGGTTTAACTGTTGAGTATGAATCCCCTACATTCTGGCGGTGTAGCTCAGCAGGTTAGAGCATGCGGCTCATATCCGCAGTGTCCGGGGTTCAAGTCCCTGCACCGCCACCAATATGATCACAATATCAGCAAGTAAGCTGACTGTGAGGGAATAAACCGCTGGTTTTGTCTTGGCGGTTGTTCCCTTTATTTTTGTGTGCCCAATAAGCGGCTAAACGGTCAGGTCTGTACAAATTTTAAGTAGTTAGAATCAATAATAAAAACTTAGTTTTCTAGAGAGATAACAAAACAGTCTTACCTGGGCATGAATTTCTCTATAGAATTATTTATCTTAAAAATTCATATTTTTTTTCTTGAAATATTCAGAATTATCCTGTATTTACTAAAATAGTCCAGCCAGAGAAGGAATTCATTCAGGTAACTTGAGGAGGGGGGAGTCATTTATGACTTTAACGAAGGCG
>JAJDNB010000204.1 GCA_022340905.1 Deltaproteobacteria bacterium
GCCACAAGGTTGTTGGCCGTGGACATGAAAGCTACATACCGGCCATCGGAAGAGATAAATGGGGATTGGCTAAAATTGTTAGCCTCAACACCGTTAGAGTCTACGCTCACCCGGGTGGTCTCTCCTGTCTGCCGGTCATGAACAAAGATGTCCTCTTCCGCATTGGCGTCATTGGCCACAAGATTGTCAGCAATGGACATGAAAGCGATATACCGACCATCGGAAGAGATGATAGGTAAATTGCTGTTACCGTTACCCTCAATGCCGAAGGAGTCCACGCTGACCCGGGTGGTCTCTCCCGTCTGACGGTCGTGAACAAAAACGTCAAAAGTCCCATTAGTGTCATTGGCCACAAGATTATCTGCCGCCGAAGAGAAGGTGACGTACCCCCCATCAGGAGAGATACAAGGGAAATTGCCGGCATTGTTACCTTCAACACCGTTAGAGTCTACGCTCACCCGGGTGGTCTCTCCCGTCTGGCGGTCGTGTACAAAGACATCGTCGGTTCCATTGGTGTCATTGGCCACAAGGTTGTCGGCCGTGGACTGGAAAGCAACATACCGGCCATCGGAAGAGATGGAGGGCCAGTAGCAGTCAGCGTTACCTTCAACACCGTTAGAGTCTACGCTCACTCGAGTGGTAGCTCCTGTCTGCCGGTCGTGTACAAAGATATCTCTAAACCCATTGGTGTCACTGGCCACAAGGTTGTCGGCCGTGGAGTGGAATGCTACATATCTGCCATCAGAAGAGATAGTGGGCATAGAGCTCATAACACCGCTGCCTCCGTTACCCTCAACGCCTGCTGAATCTACGCTCACCCGCTCTGTGGTCTGTGACCACCCGATCCCTCCTGCCTGTAAAAGAAAAACAATTCCGAAACACAAAAATAGGTAAACCTTGCGCTTCTTTTGCATTCGTTTGCTCCTCTGCGCCTCAGACAAATGGAACCCTCTTTACTGATACGGACCATATTCTCGGCGATGGGAAAATCCCGTTTCCTGCCTAGAAAAATACTGGAAAAGTTCTGTCTCTTCGTATGGCCTTTTTATCAAGCAAAATTGATGCCATAGAATAATGATGCAAAAGAGTCAAATTGAGTCGTTTGCCAATTAATGGTTTCTATGGTTTATCGGGCTAGATCAGAAATCTTGTTAAAAGATCAGTGTTAGAGGAAAAGGATGTCGGTGGGAACTTATTGTCTCTAGATCAAAGGGCAGAGTGCAGATAATTATGAGAAATAAGAAAAGTTAGATTACATCCCTTGATTTACACTTATTACTCTAATGGGCCGAATACTAGATCTTGTGACAAGGCAAAAAGGGCAAGAGTGTGGATTAAAGTATGACATGTAGACTTTTAGGAAGCCTGTGCGGACTTCACATCTATAGACTTCAAAGTTTGTATCGCAAACTGAAATATTGAAGGAAATACGGCCCTTTGCGCAAGGGCCGTATTTCCCAGTAGTCCTCTTCGTATTCTAATTTGAACTGCCTACTCGCCGCAGGTACCGGGAGGCTGTTCTGAACAGGGATAGAACCGCACGTTGATGTTGTAAGCGCCGTTGCTGTCTACAGACCACAGATAGCCTACAAAATCTGCTATATTGAAGACCCACTTATCCGTATATGTTGCGCAAGATGCGTAGACGGTAGAGTAAAGTAATCCACCATAATCAGGGTCCGAGATATCAACTGTGTCCGGACACTCAGTTAATAACGGGTCAGCTTGTTGCAAATCAGCAAGCGAGTCGCAGTGCTCATAGATACCGTCTGCAGTAGGCACGTCCACACAACAGAAAACATCTGTGCCTAAAGGATCTATATTACATATCGTACCAGACCATTCGAATATAGGCGTGATCGGCACGGCCTTCTTGACACCTTTTCCATTTGACCCCGTACGCTGTAGCAGGATTTGTTCTCCATGAGGGTTGTCTTGATCACAGGTCGGCACATAGACCCCGGTACTCGTTACAAGACCCAGTAGGATCAGGTTGTTGTCTGCTAGAGTTTCGTCTTCGGCATAGTTTAGGCACCCCCCAAGGTTTGCGTAGTAAACTTCAGTGGTCTCATCTTTGACTTTACCAAAGAAGGGTTTACCTGTAATGCGAGCATAGACCAGATAACCGATCGCGTCGGGTGGTATTCTCAAGGTTGCATCATCACCGCTAGCCTCTCCGGCATCCAGGAAATCCTTGGAGCACCAATCAGTGACTTCGAAGACAGTCGGATCATCACTGCTCTTAGGACCCTTTTTTCCCGATTCAACTAGGACACCAATATCTGCGTCCTGAACTCGTGGAACGTAAATGACATTTTTGTCTGGAGTCTCAAACGCATACTCTGCTTCATCGGGACATGTGAAAGTCTCCAACCGCTTGGCGAGAAAGTGCAGATTGTAGTGGAAGCCACTGGGATAACCGTTTCCAACATAAACCATCTCTTCGCCAACCTGTCTTTGTGGCTTTACAGCATCGGCAGGAACTGAGGCGACCAACAGAGCTAAAATCATTGTCGTAATGGTCGCTAAATAAAGTGGTTTTTTCATGATTACCTCCCCCTTTTCAGTAATATGAATTTTGAGCTATTTGGAAGGTATTTAGGCAAATCCAATGCCGTCTGACCTAAAGCAAAATATTTGTATTAGATCTCAACTGCTTATGGTTAAATCGAGATGAGCTCATTTATGAAAATTGTGACTTTAACAATACATTTGGAAAAAAATCGGTGTGGAAATGGATAGGAATTTTGCAGAAGTGCATTTAATGGTGAGAAAGGTGAATTAAAAGCAATTATAGCAATAGGTTACATCACATCCCTTAATTTATGCTTTGCTGAAACTCAATCTGACAAGACATCTAGTAAAGAGATCAAGTCCAAGCTTGAACCCTACAAAAATCAAACGTAACTACAAACTGCCCCGTAAAAAATCCCTCCAATTGACCGGATGTGTCGGATAAGAAGCTTGCAGCTTCTTCGCAAAGGACATAGCGCATAGAGCATAGCGTACGAAGAATAAGGTGACACTTGTCCTCTTAGTTATGCTGATCCCCTCATTCCAGATCAAAAACCCACAATGAAAAAAATCCTTTCTATTGACCGTATCTGTCAAACCGTAGTGCTATTGTGGGGTCAAAGACAATGGAAAGGAGTGTGATAGCTGTGCAAGCGGTCATACAAAATTATCTGCATGAGGCCAAAATTGGGCGGAAGCAGTCTCATCGAAATCTGGCTATGTACCCTCTTTTGTCGAGCTACGAAGTGGGGCTGGAGTACATTACCCTCGATGAAGCGCTATTAGAGGGTCTCATAGAGGTGGTGGAGAGAGACGAGGCGGGGTCCGTACCTGAACTCAAGGTGATTAACAAATCGCCCTGCATGATTCTTATCCTCGATGGAGAGGAGTTGGTTGGGGCCAAGCAGAACCGGATAGTGAATACAACCATTTTGCTCAGGGGGAAATCCACCATCGTGATTCCCGTAAGCTGCGTGGAGCAGGGTAGGTGGGCATACGAGAGTCGTTTATTTGGCAGCGAGGAACGGCTCATGGCGGCACAACTCAGGGCCAAGAAGTCCGAGCAGGTTCACAGATCCATTCGGAGATCTGAGGGATTTAGATCTGATCAATCGGCAATCTGGGCAGAGATCTCCAGCAAGGCGGCAAGGATGGAGGCGGACTCGCCAACCATGGCAATGGCGGAAATATATAAGAAGAAAAGGTCCTTGCTTGCCGACTACATCGAGCATTTCCGGCTTGTAGAGATGCAGGTCGGGGCTGTTTTTATGATCAACGGTGAGGTCGTGGGGCTGGACACTTTCGGGAGCACTGAGACTTTTGGCAAAGTGTTCAGGAAACTGATCGAGAGCTACGCCCTGGATTCTATTGATTGGTCGGAGCAGGAAAGTTCAGGGCAAACCCTGAAGAGCAAGGTTACCAAGTTCCTGTGGGCGGCAAACAACGCCACAGTTGAATGCCACCGATCCGTCGGCCTCGGAACCGATATAAGGCTCGAGTCGAGGACAATCACGGGCTTTGCCCTGGCACATGAGGAGAAGATTCTTCACCTCTCCGTATTTGCCAGGAGCAACGAAAGCAGTGAAGGTCGCTATATTGCAAGAATGCAGAGGTTTTCTAGCAGAAGAAGGAGTCGCTGAAGATTGCGGATTGCGGCTTCGCTGTCACTTGGCTTATTAGAAATGGGGTCGGGCCAAGCTATTCAAGCATAGAGCATAGGGCATAGAGCATAGAGCACTTTTCATCTTGCAGCCCATCGACAAGACCTGTCAAGGAGACTTGTCGATGAGCTCAAGTCGTGTCGCTCAGGCGACCGCCTTTTTTTCCGCCACCGCATTAAGGTGCCGCTGTTTCGCCGAAAGGACCGCCTTTCGCAGCCGCAGGGATTTTGGCGTCACCTCAATTATCTCGCCTTCCTTTATGAAATGGATTGCCCGCTCCAGCGTCATGATCCTGGGTGGTGCCAGAATGACGTTCTCGTCCCTACCGGCGGCTCGCATATTGGTGAGCTTCTTTTCCTTGCAGGGGTTTACGTTGATATCGTTCTCCCGGTTGTGCTCGCCGACAATCATGCCTTCGTACACGGGTGTACCAGAGACGATAAAGAGCTGCCCTCGCGGTTCGAGGTTGAAAAGGGCGTAGGCAACAGCCTTTCCCTGCCTGTCGGCCACTATGGAGCCGGTGTACCGTGTTGGGAATCCACCTCTGTACAGGTCATACCCCGCATAGTGGCAGTTCATGATACCCGTGCCCTTGGTGTCGGTGAGGAACTCCTCCCGATAGCCGATGAGGGCCCGGGCCGGGATGCTGAATTCAACGCGCACCCTGCCGCTGCCCTTGTTTACCAGGTTGATCATATGTCCCTTGCGGGAGGAGAGTTTCTCCGTCACAATCCCAAGAAAATTCTCATTGCAGTCCACGAAGAGGTGCTCCATGGGCTCGTATGTCTCGCCGTTCCGGTACCTGTAAATGACCTCGGGACGCCCTACGCAAAATTCGAAGCCCTCCCGTCTCATGGTTTCGATGAGAATGGCCATCTGGAATTCGCCTCTGCCCTTCACCACAAAGCTCTCTCTGTCTCCGCCGTCCTCCACCTGTATGGCAACGTTTCTCAGCGTTTCTTTGAAAAGCCGCTCGCCAACCTTGCTCGCCTGAACATATTTCCCCTCTTTGCCAGCAAAGGGCGAGGTATTGATGGTGAAGCGCATGGAGACGGTGGGCTCCTCCACCTTGATCCGCTTCAGGGGCTTCGGTGAGTCATGGGTGCAGATGGTGTCGCCTATCTTCACTGCCGCGACGCCAGCGAGCACGACGATATCACCGGGCTCAGCAGACTCCGTCTCCTGGAGATTCAACCCCTCGTAGACCTGTAGTTTTGAGACCTTTAGGGAAACCTGCCGGCCCAGCGCGCCGAGGCAAGCCAGGGAGTCATTGCTTCTCACCCGACCGTTGACGACCCTACCTATGGCCAGCCTGCCCAGATAGTCGGAGTAACCAAGGTCTGCAACCAACATCTGAAAGGGTTCGTCGGGGTCATGTGAGGGCGGGGGTATCTGCTCCACGATGGTGTCGAAGAGCGGCTGCAGATCCCCGCCCCCCTGCTCCAGTCCCTTCTGAGCAATGCCCTCACGCCCTATGGCATAGAGGAGAGGGAATTCAAGCTGCTCCTCGGTGGCGTCGAGATCTATGAAGAGATCGTATATCTCGTTCAGGACCTCATTAGGGCGGGCATCTTGGCGGTCGATTTTGTTGATCACCACGATGACCTTCAGCCCAGCCTCAAGTGTCTTTTTAAGCACGAAGCGGGTCTGAGGAAGGGGCCCCTCTGAGGCATCTACCAGGAGCAAGGCACCGTCAACCATGGCGAGGGCCCGTTCCACCTCGCCGCCGAAGTCGGCATGGCCGGGCGTATCAATGATATTTATCTTCGTGCCTTTCCAGTTAACTGCACAGTTCTTCGCCGCGATGGTGATGCCTCTCTCACGTTCCAGCTCCAGGCTGTCCATAATCCTGTCATCGATTTCCTGTCCCGCGCGGATAAGGCCGCTTTGCCTGAACATGGCGTCAACAAGCGTGGTCTTTCCGTGGTCCACGTGGGAAATAATGGCGATGTTTCGGATCCCGGTGTTGCTAATAAGACTACTCATTCTGCGCAATCCCTCCTGAACTCAGCAAGCAAACGAACTGTGGAGTATAATCTTTTTTGAAGGGAATGCAAGGGTCTTGTGATGCAGCATGGTCAGGGCAAGCTAACAATTCAGTAAGCAGTGAGCCCTTCGACCCATTCGACTTCGCCCAGGGCAAGCAGACTCAGGGCGCTTGGCGCGGTGAGCGGTTAGCGGCAAGAAAAGCGAGAAGGAAGGCAAAGGCGAGAAAGGCAGAGGACAGAAGACAGACGACAGATGACAGACGACAGATGA
>JAJDNB010000216.1 GCA_022340905.1 Deltaproteobacteria bacterium
CTGAGCCGAAACATCGAGATGAACATCCCTCTGTTGAGTGCCGCTATGGACACGGTCACTGAGGCGAATACCGCCATTAGTATGGCGAGAGAGGGCGGCATCGGCATTATCCACCGGAATATGAGCGTCGAACGGCAGGCCACGGAGGTGGACAAGGTCAAGAAGTCGGAAAGCGGTATGATTGTTGATCCCGTCACCATGCACCCTGATCAAAAGATCTCGGAAGTGCTGGAAGTGATGGAACGTTACCGCATCTCCGGGGTCCCTATTGTGAAGGACGGGAGAAAATTGGTTGGCATAGTGACCAACCGGGATCTCCGTTTTGAAACCAAATTGGACCAGAAAGTGTCCAATGTTATGACAAAAAAGAATCTGATTACCGCTTCCGAGGGCATCACCCTGGAAGAGTCCAAGGTGCTTCTCCATAAAAACAGGATTGAGAAACTTCTGGTGGTGAACGACAAGGGAGAATTGCTGGGTCTCATTACTATAAAAGACATAATGAAAATCAAGAAGTATCCCTATGCCTGCAAAGATAAGTTGGGCCGTTTGAGGGTCGGTGCTGCGGTCGGAGTGGGACCTGACCGCGATCGGCGAGTAGAGGCTCTGGTTAAAGCGGGTGTAGACGTGATAGTTGTGGATTCTGCTCACGGACATGCAGAGGCGGTGGTTGATAGTGTTCCGGCAATCAAGCGGCAGTTTCCGGACATAGAGTTGATTGCCGGTAACGTAGCCACCGCAGAGGGAACCAAGAGTTTGATCGAGGCAGGGGTCGACGCCGTTAAAGTTGGAGTAGGACCCGGATCCATTTGCACCACCAGGGTAGTTGCAGGTGTGGGTGTGCCTCAAATCAGTGCGGTAATCGAGTGTGCCAAGGTTGCCAGAGAGTCCCAGGTGCCGATCATTGCTGATGGTGGCATTAAATATTCGGGAGACGTGGTAAAGGCACTGGCCGCTGGGGCGGACTCAGTTATGATCGGCAGCATCTTCGCTGGCACGGATGAGAGTCCCGGGGAGACTGTTCTTTATCAGGGCCGCTCTTACAAGGTCTACCGTGGTATGGGTTCTCTAGGAGCGATGAAAGAGGGTAGCGGAGATCGTTACTTCCAGGGTGACGTGGTAGATGAGGTGAAGCTGGTTCCGGAGGGAATCGAAGGAAGGGTTCCTTACAAAGGCCCCCTGTCATCGAGTGTATTTCAACTCATAGGGGGCCTTCGTGCCGGAATGGGGTACGTGGGTTGTGCAACCCTGGAGCAACTCAGGAGAGAGGCCAAGTTCATCCGAATTACTTCCGCAGGCCTCAAAGAAAGTCATGTCCACGATGTGATCATCACCAAGGAAGCGCCGAATTATCAGATAGATTGGAAATGAAGTTCCACATTTTATATTTGAGATTGCAGATTGAAGGTTTTTAAAGCTAACTAAAGCGAAAACAGTGTTCTTGATAGCGAGATAAAATGGATATTCATGACGACAAGATACTCATTTTGGATTTCGGATCTCAGACAACCCAACTCATTGCCAGGCGCGTACGTGAATCTCAGGTCTACTGCGAGATTCACCCGTTCAATATGAGTGTTGATAAAATAAAGAACTTTGGCGCCAGGGGCATAATCCTTTCAGGAGGTCCCGCCTGTGTTCTGGACGAAGGCTCACCTACGTGCAATGTCGAGGTACTGAAGCTAGGGATACCTGTTCTGGGGATTTGTTATGGAATGCAGATTATGACTCACTTGTTGGGGGGCGAGGTCGAGCGATCTGCAAAGCGGGAGTATGGTAAAGCGCAACTCTTTATCGATTCAGCTGAAGACCTGTTTTTTGGCCTAGACGGCTCAGGAGAAGGGCAGGGGGAGCAGGTATGGATGAGTCACGGGGACAAGATCAGGAAACCGCCGGCAGGTTTCATTTCCCTGGCCCACAGTGGAAACTCCCCTGTGGCCGCAATGCGTCATGCTGAGGTGGAGCTTTATGGAGTCCAGTTCCATCCGGAGGTTATCCACACCCCAAACGGCACCAAGATGCTGCAAAATTTCCTTTTTCGCTCTTGCGGCTGTAGACCTACCTGGACGATGAAGTCCTTTGTGGCCACCACGGTGGAGAGTCTGCGGCAGACTATCGGGTCAAAGAAAGTCGTTTGTGCTCTCAGCGGTGGCGTAGACAGTTCGGTGGTGGCAATGTTGCTTCACCAGGCAGTGGGCCATCAGTCCACCTGCATTTTTGTAAACAATGGGCTCCTACGCCAAGGCGAAGCGGAAGAGGTTCAAGATATTTTTCGCCATACCTTCGAGATCAATCTAGATTATGTTGATGCCACTGATGCCTTTTTGAGCCGGCTAAAAGGGGTGGTGGATCCGGAGGAGAAACGAAAAATTATCGGCAATCTCTTTATCGAGATTTTTGAGGAGGAAGCGAACAAGATCCCAGGGGCTGAGTATCTCGCTCAAGGAACTCTCTACCCTGATGTTATAGAAAGCGTATCTTTCAAAGGGCCTTCCGCCACTATCAAAACTCACCATAATGTGGGAGGTCTCCCTGAAGTGATGAACCTTGCCCTCATCGAGCCGTTGAGGGAACTATTCAAGGACGAGGTAAGAAAAGTAGGAACTGAACTCGCCTTGCCAAGAAAGTTGATTCAAAGACACCCTTTTCCAGGACCGGGCCTGGCTATTCGCATTTTGGGTGAAGTGACCCCCGAGAAATTGGAAATTCTCCGTCAGGCTGATGCCATCATTATGGAGGAGATGGAGAGGAGCGGTCTTCATGACCAGGTGTGGCAAGCATTCGGTGTGCTTTTGCCCGTTCGCACCGTCGGGGTCATGGGCGATGAACGCACCTACGATCAAGTGGTCGCCATTCGCATTGTGGAGAGCGTTGACGCCATGACAGCAGACTGGGCCAAAATGGACTACCAGGTATTGGGACACATGTCAAACCGCATAATAAATGAAGTAAAGGGAGTTAATCGGGTGGTTTACGATATTTCCTCTAAACCGCCAAGCACAATCGAGTGGGAATAATCCCGCCGCAATCCTTCCAATCCATGCGTCAGGCAGATTTTGTTCACCTCCATGTTCATTCCGCCTACAGCCTTTTGCAGAGCACCATAAGGTTGCCTCAGCTGGTAAAGAGAGCACGGGAATATCGACTGCCAGCTTTAGCCATAACAGATCATGGCAATCTGTTTGGCTGCGTGGAGTTTTATGATCTGGCTTACAGTAATGGAATCAAACCTATTATTGGCTGCGAACTCGCGGTGGACTCCTTGGAAAGTGTCAAACCAGAGGAGTCAGCCGTCTCTGGACCTGCCAACCACCTAGTGCTTCTGGCAAAGAATCGAAAAGGGTATCAAAACCTTCTCCAACTCACCACCAAAGCGCACTCTCGGGGCTGGCAACAAGCACCGCGAGTAAGCAGAAATCAGCTATATCAACATCAACAAGGGCTGGTCATCTTAAGTGGGTGCCGTAGGGGAGAAATAGCCTCTTTGCTCTCCAAGGAAAAATACCAGAAAGCCGAGGCACGAGCCGCTGAATATTTAGAGGTTTTTGGCAGAGAAGACTTCTTCATTGAGTTGCAGCCGGTGCTTATTGAGCCAAACAGGAGATTGAACGAGCGACTCATAGCTCTGGCCCGGCAACTGGATGTTCAGGTGGTGGCCACCGCAAATAGTCACACGCTTGACCCAGATGAAGTAGAATTAATCGATATCCTAAAGGCCATCAGGCAGGGGTCTACGGTGGATGTAATTTCCCCCTCGGTGGAATATGGTTTCCTCTCTCCAGAAGAAATGAAAGTCGAGTTTAACCACGTGCCTCAAGCCATAGCCACCACGCTAACCATTGCTGAGCGTTGCAATCTCGATTTGGACTTGGGTAAGATAAAGATACCAAGGTTTCCTCTGGAAAAAGGCCAGGAAGCAATCGCGGTATTGGGGCAAAAGGCAAGGGAAGGGCTTCGAGAGCAACTTTTTGCTCAGCAACCCGAGGTGGGTTCAGACTACAACCAAAGATTGGCTACTGAACTAAAAAAAATCGAGCAGCTTGGTCTTGCTGATTACTTTCTCTTGGTAGCTGATTATGTCCAATTTGCCAAGAATAAGGGAGTTCCTGTAGGTCCGGGGAGTGGGTCGGCAGGTTCTAGTCTCTCTGCTTACGCCTTAGGGATTACTAAGATTGATCCCCTGAAGCATGACCTTTTGTTTGAGCGGTTGATAAATCCACTGAGCCCGGAATTTCCTGACATGGAGCTGGGCTTTGGCATGGAAATGCGGGAAGAAGTACACCAGTATCTTAGATCCAAATATGGAGACGATCGAGTAGCGCAGATTGTCTCCCTGGTTACTATGCAATTGCGCACGGCCGTGAGAGATCTGAGCAAAGTCCTGGATAGAGCGCAGGAAGATCTGGAGGCACCGGTTGGACCCACAGAGACGAAGATAACGGGAGAAAACATACCCTCCAGGCAGTCTCCTGACCAAATGGTCTCCGCGCGTCTCCCTAGAAGGATAAAGGAATTGGCAGCAGAGCTTGAGGGTTTGCCACGACAGGTAAGCACCCATGCCACTGGTCTCATTCTCGCTGATGGTCCATTGGTCGAGAGTGTCCCACTTTACCGTGGTCCCAAAGATGAGTGGGTAAGCCAGTACAACGTGCGCGCCCTCAAGCGGGTCGGCGTAGTTAAGATCGATTTGATTGCCAGAAAAAGCCTAACGGTGATTCGTAAAGTAGCTGATCTCGTTGGCAATGAGTATGATTTGGCCACAACCCTGGAAGATATATCCTGGGATGATAAAGCTGCCTTCGAATTGCTATCTCTGGGAAAGGTGACCGGCATTCCCTTTTTGGAAACTTCGAGAGGACGAGATCTGCTGCTTAAATGGCAACCCAGGGGGTGGCAAGATCTGCTTGTACTCTTGGTCTTAATTCGACCAGTATCATTAGAAAGTGGATTGAGCGAAAAGGTGCTCAGCACCCTACGGCAGGAAGAATTGCAGGAGACCTCTCTCCCGTCTGCTGAGGGGGAGGTTTTACCTGGGGCTAAATTTCTGCTTTTTGATGTGGATCTTATCGAGCTGATAGCTGAAACCACCGGTTGGTCTTTGGAAAGAGCAGACGAACTGTATCGTATCCTTATGAAAGCTGATGAGGAAGAACTGGAAAACGTACGTTTAGAGTTTATCAAAGGAGCGGAGAGTAGAGATCGCAGCTTTGAGGAGGCTGAGGCCATCTGGACTGAAGTGGAACGGGCCGCAGGAGTTGTTGCTACTAAGAACCAGACGGTTGCCCAGGCATTCACCGTGCTGCAAGCTGCTTTTATTAAAGCTCGCTTTCCTCAGCACTACATGGCTGCTCTATTGAGTAGCGAACTACACCACCATGATTTATTGAAGTCGCACATTGAGTCTTGTCGCCAAGAGGGTATTAATTTTCTGCCTCCGGATATTAATAAAAGTGAGGTTGAATTTCACGTAGAAACAGAGGGTGTCCGTGTTGGGTTGGCCGCAATCAGACATGTGAGCAAGGCAACGGCTACTTCCATTGTCCAGGCACGGAGTGAGAGAGGTCCGTTTCATTCTCTTTCTGAGCTCTGCAGCAGTTTAGACCGGGAGGATCTGGACAAGAGAGCTTTAGATGCAATAATCAAAGCGGGAGCTATGGACAGTTTTGCCGCTGGTAGGCGAAGTCTACTCGGAATGCTCCCTGAATTATTGGAACAGGCTCGTCGGGGTCAGATGGCACTTTTCGACGGCACTGACTTAGAGAGTCATTCAGAGGGAAGCCTTTCTCTTCCCTCTGAATGGGATGACGCCACTAAACTGGCCAAAGAAAAGGAGGCTCTAGGCTTTTACCTGAGCGGCCATCCATTAGCCGAATTTCGTTTCTTCTTGGAAAAAGTTGCTCCGGGTGGTGCGGTAGCGCTGGGCGATCTTCCCGGTGATTTTCGGTCGATCATCGGGGGTGTAATTGAGGAGGTCAGAGAAGGCAGGAGCCGCAAAGGCGAATCCCTACACTTTTTACGGATAGAGGATTACACTGGTTCGGTGGAAGTTATTGTTTTTGCAGATGTATATGCAAAAGTTGAAAGATACTTGTTTAAGGGTAGGCTGGTACTGGTTCGCGGCAGGATAGCACGGGAGCTGGACCAGGTGAGGCTGGTGGCTGAAGATATTATGCTTTTGGAAGAGGCAGTCCAGGAGTTTGCCACCTCCCTAAGGTTGCATCTCTCCGTTGAAGGTTTATTAGGGGAATCACTTAGTGATTTACGGCAGTTACTTGCATCCCAGCCAGGATCGTGCCCAGTCTACCTCCACTTTAATGTTGGGGAGCATACAGAGGTAATTCAGCGACTGCCTCCTTCATATAATGTTTATCCTGCTGAAGATTTGGTTAGAGCGATAATAGAACGATTTGGTGAGGGTAGTCTTGAGATCAGGTATTCTGAGGGAGAGACTCGCGAAGCATAATAGTCTAAACGTCTAAGTGCACCACAAAGAGCACAAAGAACACAAAGGTAATACAAGGGGTGCATTGTGATGGATTTGAACTCTCATCATTGTCCATCTCTTTGTGCACTTTGTGAACTTTGTGGTTAAAGTGCCCCCCTAATGATTGAGCCTTGATGAAGGAGTAAGTAGGGTGACAGAATACCGTGAACGGAAATATCGCCAACACATCCACCACAAGCGGTTGGTTCCCTTTAGGGTGGCTGTACAGGAGACAGATCTGATGATTCTTGCTGAGTCCGATCTGAGTGAGTTGGCTGAGGAGATTATTTACAAGGTTCGTGGACCCTTAGAGGGATACATTGCTAGTCACCCCGATTTTCTGAGCACCTTCACTCCTCTGCCTCACGATGAACTCGCACCTCCGGTCGTTAAGGAGATGATAGTCGCAGCACAGATCTGTGGCTCTGGTCCCATGGCTGCCGTAGCTGGAGCTATAGCGGAACAGGTTGGTTTAGCTTTGTTGCGGGAGAGTGGAGAAGTGGTGGTTGAGAATGGAGGGGATTGCTTTGTCAAAGTTAAATCACCTGTGCAGATATCTATCTTTGCTGGGCGGTCGAAGTTGAGCAATAGTCTCGCTTTGAAGGTCTACCCTGACAAGACGCCTTTGGGCGTGTGCACTTCTTCCGGCACTGTTGGCCACTCAATCAGCTTTGGCGTTGCTGATGCAGCCACAGTAATATCAGGCTCTGCAGCGTTAGCCGATGCCGCTGCAACCATGACTTGCAACCAGATAAAAAGCGAGGCAGATATCCCCAAGGCCATAGCTTTCGCCAAGCAGATTGAAGGAGTTTTGGGAGTGGTGGTCATTGTGGGTGAACAAATAGGTGCATGGGGTGAGGTTGAGCTAGTGCCGATTTAAGATTTGAGCTTTAAGATTTCACTCAGTAGAGGACGGCCGGGACTGCACAAGGGGAGGAGTTTAAGGAGTGCTAATTGTGCTCTAATTCCTCTGTCTGCAATCTGCAATCTGAAATCTGCAATTTACGCAGTACTTGTATTTTTGGCAGATATTGGTATACTCGCAAAAAATTTTTCCTCCGGCAGATAAGAGGAGTAAACTAGCCTTTTGTTGAGAGGGAAGGGTGAGATAGACCATGGAGAATCTATGGGCGCCGTGGCGGATGGCCTATATCCTGGGAGATCGGCCCCGCAGCTGTATTTTTTGCCCAGAGGGAAATGGCGAAAGTGATGGAGAGCGGCTCCTACTATATAAAGGAGACCGTTCCATGGTGATGATGAACCGGTTTCCCTACAATAACGGCCATCTTCTTGTGGCTCCTTGGAAACACACACCTTCATTGGATGGACTCGGAGACGAGGAACTGTTTGACCTGGTTCGAACGGTTCGGTTGTCAGTGGCGGTACTCCGTGAGACCATGAGTCCAGACGGTTTTAATGTGGGACTCAACCTCGGTGCGGTGGCAGGAGCAGGCGTGGAAGAACATGTCCATTTCCACATTGTGCCAAGGTGGAATGGTGACACAAGCTTCATGACGGTTTTGGCTGAGGTGCGGGTTATTCCAGAGCATCTCCAACAGATCTACGAAAGGCTACTCCCCTATTTCGAAAAGGA
>JAJDNB010000219.1 GCA_022340905.1 Deltaproteobacteria bacterium
AAAAAAATCCTGACGAAATTCTCCCTTTTGAATGGCCTGTTGCAGATCCCTATTGGTGGCGGCAATGGTCCGGAAATCCACCTCTATTTCCGTTGTCGATCCTAGCCGATGAAACTCTTTGCTTTCCAGGACGCGAAGAAGGTCAACCTGCATCTTGAGAGGTACTGTGCCCACCTCATCCAGAAAGAGAGTTCCATGGTGGGCAAGATCCAGTCGTCCTTTCTTCGCTCGATGAGCGCCAGTAAAAGCGCCTCGCTCATGACCGAAAAGCTCGCTCTCTAACAAGTGCTCGGGAAATGCTCCGCAATTCACCGCAATAAAAGGACCATTGCACCTGGCACTCTTCGCGTGAATAGCCTTGGCCACCAATTCTTTGCCGGTACCGGTCTCTCCCGTAATCAATACCGGAGAATCACTCTCAGCCACGTCCTGGATCATACCGAATAACTCCTGCATGGCCTCAGAGCGTCCCACAAGATTTTCGAAGCGAATCGCTTCAGCCATTTGCTCACGGAGGAAAATGTTTTCATCCATGATTTTTTTTTGCTGTATGAGCTTTTCCGTGAGTAAAGAGAGTTGGTCGGGATCGAAGGGCTTCATGAGATAGTCAACTGCTCCGGCTTTCATGGCTTGAACCGCGGTTTCCACAGAACCATATGCGGTGATCATCACCACGAGAGTCTGGGGATATTTTTCCTTGACCACCTCGAGGACTTCAATACCGCTCATCACCGGCATCATAATATCCAGCAAGAGAAGGTCGTAAGGGGTTTTCTCCAACATAGCGAGGGCTGCACTGCCACCCTCTGCAGTGTCTACCTGGTAGCCGCTTTTTTTCAACCAGCCATGGAGGGATTCGCGAATGACCAATTCATCGTCCACAACCAAAATGCTTATCTTGTTTGCCATGGCACTCCCTTATGTATAAGGCGGGTGAATAGTATGGACCGAGAGGTCTGTGAACCATATCCCCCAAGGATCGGGAGATCGTCTAATCCTGTGATGCTCACTCTCCTTAGGAACCTTTATTGACAATGGGAAATCTCATGTGAAAGGTTGATCCGGACCCCACCTGGCTGTCCACAAAAATGGTTCCTTGATGTTCGCGAATGATTCCATAAACCACAGAGAGCCCCAAGCCGACGCCTTTACCCTCCTCTTTGGTGGAGAAGAATGGCTCGAAGATTATGGAGAGGTTTTCTTCAGGAATGCCACAACCAGTGTCACTAATCTTGATGTGGACCATGCGTTTTTTCCTGTCAGGAGATGTTCTGAGGGTCAACTTACCCCCATCAGGCATAGCCTCCATGGCGTTAAAGATGACGTTCATAATACATTGCTGGATTTGATTGTAATCTCCTGTTATTTCGGGTAGATGATGATCCAACTGTTGGTCCAAGGCAATATTTTGCAGGTCCATCCGGTGCTGGCAGAGAAGAATCACTGAGCGAATGACGTCGTTGATATCGACGCGGCGACGTTCCAATTCTTTCTGGCGAGAAAAAGAGAGCAGATTGGAAACAATCTGGCCACAACGAGAGGACTCGTGAGCAATAAGTTCCAGATAGCGGCGGAACTCGTCAAGTTCCTCCCCTTGAAGGTGAATTTCATCCAAGGTGCGGAGCATGAGTTTGGCCAGGGTATGTATTCCCGCGATAGGATTATTGATCTCGTGCACGCTACTGGCAACCAATTTTCCTAGGGCAATCATTTTGTCTTCATGTACCAGTCTGGCCAAATCTTTTTTGACCTGCCTTGCCTTGCGCTCCAGCCGAGACTCGAGTTCATCCGTTATGTCACGATGAAACTCAAAAACCATTGTGACCTGGCCATAATTATTTTTTAAAGGATAAGTAAATATCTCCAGATAACGGGGTTCGTTTTCGCGATCCAAATGCTCGTGAATAGCGTGGGCGGAAAGGCCGGTTTTTAGAGTTTCCTTCATAGGACAATGGCAGGCTCTGGAATTACAGGGCTGCAAGGAACGATGGCTCACTTCGTGACAGGTCCTGCCAACGACTTCCTTCTTGGACATGCCAAGGAGGCTGAGCATGGGCTCATTGGCATCGAGAATACGGTAATCTTGTTGGAGGAGGAAGAGTGGTTCTCTAATTCCGCCGAATAAAGTACTGATCATACTTTGAGACAAGCTCAGGTCACGTTCCTGAGCCTTGTACTCACCCTTGAAGCTAACCATGTCACTGATAACCCGCGAGATGGTGTAATCCAGCACCTGGGCCTGAGGGGGTTTGTTCCCGATTAGGTCTTTGAGCAGCTCCTCTTTGCCTGTTAGCTCGATAATCAAGTCGAGGTTTTCCAAATCGCTGAGGTCACGGTAGTCGGTAGTGGTGTAGATACCCTGCTCTTGGGCAAGAAGAAAACCTGGAGCCTCAGGGTTGATGTCAGCCACCGCAACGATTTTTGCCTTGAGGTGCTTAAAACGGTCATGGGCAAACATTTCCAGGAGATCGTGGCACCGAGTGCCGCCGCCGATAATGGCGATATTAGGCCCCTCCCTGAATTTATCTTTTGCCTTTCGAGCCTTGGACGGGGGAGACTGACTTTTGTCAGTTGATTTGGGGGATTGGCGAGGCTTGGCTTGCTTTCTACGCACTTTGCCCATGGTGATAGGCTCCTAAGGGATACTATTTTACTATATCGGAAAGTGTAGCATTTCGCAACATTGACGTACCGAGGCAGCAGACGAGCTTCGTACTTTCATAAGCCACTGGCTGTCCACGGGTGGATCCTTGAGTAAATGACTTAGCTGGTAAAATTGGCGAGGTGTTTTGGCGTACTAGAGTAATCAACATACCGAAACATAAGGTTTCAGCGTTCCAGATCAAAAAGGCTCATGGCCGGTTCAAACTTTCTTCTGAATTCTGGATAGATTTCCGAAAGTAGCTCGAAGTAGGGTGAAATGAATTTAAGCCTCTTGCAGACTGAGTCTAATTTGAGGTTTGGGCATTCCTCGCAGGTCCAAGCACTCCAGTTTTGCTTGGCAACATGCATGAGACAATCTGCATAGTAAGGGCATTCAGTAAATCTTATTCCTTCGCCGTCAACCGGGTGGGCTGTTTTTGGTGTATACATTTTTCTTCCTTATGCAATTTCCGGCTCCAGTAGGAGCCGCGCCACACTGTGATTGTTTAAAAAGGCAACATTCGTGCCATTTCGACTTTTATGGTTAACGTCATGATTTCAGTATGTTTTTTGTTCTATGACGAAGATAGAAGAAAGGGAATCTTTAGGAAGGACCTCAGTGCCAAAACAGGATTATTGTATTAATTCAATAGGTTAGTACGTTGCATCATTGCAACCGCCTTGATCAAACCTAAAGTGAATCGGCAGAGATTTAATTGTACCTGGTCTATTGTGCCAAGATATTTCGTATAGCCCGGGTGTTCATGAATCCGCCTGAGGCGGACTACGAAACTGGGAACCCGCTTGTCGCAGATGCCGCCTGCGGTGCGGGACTGAGCGTAGCGTAGCGAGCGCGAATAATCTGGCCGTCCTTCTGGGGGTCCTCGGCTACCGTTTCCTGCGACGTACCATTAAGGTACGCCTCGGAACCAATACCCTGCGGTTATCCAGTGGCACGCCCATCTTCGTGGTCTCGCGACATCAATTCATGAAACATCCGGGCTAGGACCAAGGTATTTCCTTCGGAGCCTCCACTTCAGGAAAATAGTGAAGATATACTCTCCTTAGCGAATCAGTTCAAAAGTAGCAATTTTGCAACATTTCGACAATAAAAAGTTGCGATATTGCAACATTCCTAAAAAAGTAGGTAGCGTTACATTGCTCAGCACCTATACGTTCCTTGCCCATGATCGGTGATTTTTACGGATTCTTGTGATAGTGGCTATTCTTAGAGATGATGGCATGAGAGTAAAGGCATCGAATAGCGAACAGCAGAATAACGAACCGCAGAATGAAGAAGTGCTAACTTCGATCCGCCTGCAGCGGATTCTGCGGTTTAGTCTCGGGCTATGGTCAGCGGGTGGTGATCCCGTAACGCTTGATTTTGCGCCAAAGGGTGGAACGGTGGACTCCCAATTCTTTAGCCGCAGCTGCGGTGCGCCCCCTGTTTCTTTCCAGCGCTCGGACGATCAAATCGCGCTCCACATTATCCAACACAGACATGTCCTCTCCTTCAGGGATACTGGGAGCAGCAGGGGGTGGGTCATACCTGCGCTGCTTTAGGTAAGAAGGAAGGTGTCTGGATTGAATCTCGATTCCCTTGGTCAGGATCGCTGCGTGCTCGATAATGTTTTCCAACTCGCGGACATTGCCCGGGAAGTCATAATCGAAGAGGGTTTTCAGAGCTGAAGCAGAGACCTTTTTAATCTGTTTGGACTGCTTCAGATTAAGACGCTCTAGGAAGTGGTCGAGCAGCAGGGGAATATCCTCACGGCGTTCTCGCAATGGCGGAATAGTGAGGCGGATGACGTTGATACGAAAAAAGAGGTCTTCGCGAAATTCCCTTCGGTGCATCATCTCCATGAGATCCCTGTTTGTGGCAGCGATAATTCGTACGTCCACCCTTTCAGTTTTGTTGCTGCCGAGGGGTTCGTACTCTTTCTGCTCGAGAACTCTTAGCAATTTCACCTGGGTTCCCTTGCTCATATCACCTATTTCATCTAAAAAGATAGTCCCGCCGTGGGCTTGACGAAATCGTCCAGGTTTATCCGTTCTCGCATCAGTGAAAGCGCCCTTCTTGTAACCAAAAAGCTCAGACTCAAGCAGAGTCTCAGGGAGGGCAGCACAGTTCACCTTGATGAGAGGTTTATCCTTCCGGTTGCTAAGGGTATGGATTGCGTTGGCAAACAATTCCTTCCCTGTACCGCTCTCTCCCTCTACGAGCACGGTGGCGTCGCTTTTGGCGATGTCAGGGAGGATGCGGAAAAGTTTGAGCATCGGTTTCGAGCGTCCCAGAATATCCTGGAATGAGTATTGTCTCTGGAGTTCTTTATGGAGTTCTTTGATGAGTGAGAGGTCCCGAAAAGTCTCAACGGCTCCAACAATCTTCCCTCCCTTATCCTTGACCACTGCTGTGGAGATGCTGATGGGAATCTCTTTGTTTTCACGATTGAGAATGTTGACCTCTAGGTTGACGATATTTTCAGCTGTCTCAGCTGTATGTTTTAATGGACAAGACTCAAAGCATGTATTTGCTCTGAAAATCTCATGGCAGTACTGGCCAATGGCATCCTCCCTGGAAAAACCGGTGATTTTTTCAGCTGCCTTATTGAAGGAGGTAATCCTTCCCTGTTGATCAACGGTAAACACTCCATCAGCGACACTATCCAAAATCAGGCCGGTCCAAGAAGGGTCATTCCTTAGCTCTGACTCTCTTCTTTCTTCGCTCATGCGACAGTCCACGTATGTAGGCAAACCTTCTGAAGATAAGGTGTTGCCACCGAGTAAAAGGTTGCAGTAATGCAAAAAACGATAATTGTTCAAAATGACAGTTAATAATAATCATTAGGTTGCGATATTGCAACAGCACGTACTCTTTTTGTCTGCCGGGTCATGTGGCCATCATCTTAGATTATTTTGCAATATCAATATGTTATATGAATAACAGGTATGTGGCACAACTATTGCGCTGTTGGGTGTACAACGTCATGGTTCTTTTTCCAGGATGATCATGAAACTGGCAATTATGCTCTACGGCACGAGGGTTTCCCCACGATACGGTTACAGTCAGGGAGTCCTGATTGTGGAAGTCAACAACCGGGGAGAGTTGGCTAAGAAAACGCTGGAGGTAGGCCAACACTACCCGGAAAAGATACCTGAAATTCTTAGCAACGAAGGAGTGGAGGTGGTTATTAGTGGTGGCATGAACCAGTATTTTCAGAACCTCTTTCACCTTCGAGGAATCGATGTCATTTGGGGCATCATAGGAGAGGTGGATGATGCGCTGACAGCTTTTATGACCGGCCAGTTGAGTCCAGGAATGGGGTGTTGTCCGGCAGGGCGAAGACCAAGACGGGGACGAAGAAGATTTCGTGGCCAATGAGGGTTAAAAAAAGGAGGAATATATCATGCCAGGATTTGATCGAACCGGACCCGCAGGGATGGGTCCTATGACAGGATGGGGACGTGGGTTGTGTGGCTCGCGAGGTAATTATGGTGGGGGCCAGCGTTTCTGGGGCTTCGGCCCTGGGTCTGGTCGAGGCTGGGGCAGAGGATGGCGGCATCGATACTGGGAAACCGGCATGCCTGGGTGGGGGCGGATGTATCCTCCTCCGCGGGGAGATTACTATGGACCCTGGGAACCAGGCTACGGCCCGTCTTATTCCCGGAAAGATGAGCTGGCTATGCTCAAGGAAGAGGCCGCCTGGTTGAAGGAGGAACTCACCGCTGTCGAGGAGCGGCTAAACGAGTTAGAGACTAGGCAAGCGGACGAAGGGTAGAAAATCGAGGAGAAGGAACAAGAATGGAAAAGGATAAATGCGACGCAAGCACGAGCTGTGACACCTGTGAAAAGGAAAAAACCTGCTCCACTAAAGAGAAGGAAGAGCATGAGGAAGCGAGGCTGGCTCAAACACTGTCTCACATTCGCAACAAGATTATGGTGATGAGTGGCAAGGGAGGAGTGGGCAAGAGCACTGTGGCGGTGAATTTGGCAGTCTCTCTTGCTCTGCAGGACTATGCGGTGGGTATTCTGGATGCTGATATCCACGGCCCGGACATCCCCAGAATGTGTGGAGTGGAGAACAAGCCCTTGCTGAGTCATGGAGTTGGCGTCAATCCGGTCACGGTGTTCAAGGGACTCCAGGTTGTCTCAATGGGGCTTCTTTCTCAAGATCCTGATAAGGCCATAGTCTGGAGAGGGCCATTAAAGCATAGGGCCATCAAACAGTTTCTTGCAGACGTGAACTGGGGTGATCTGGATTTTCTCGTCGTCGACCTCCCCCCGGGCACGGGCGATGAGCCTCTCAGCATAGCCCATTTGATCAAAAATGTGGACGGCTCGATCATAGTGACTACCCCCCAAGATGTGGCCCTACTGGATTCCAGAAAAGCGGTAAATTTCAGCAGACTGATCAATGTTCCTGTCTTGGGGATTATAGAAAACATGAGCGGTATGGTCTGCCCGAAGTGCGGCGAAAAGATCGATCTGTTCAAGGTGGGTGGTGGCGCCAAGGCTGCGCGAGAACTAGGAGTTGCCTACTTGGGACACATACCGATTGACCCAAGGATGGTGATCAGATGCGACGCGGGAACACCCTTTGTTACCGACCCTGAACCTTCAGAGGTGAAAACAGCCTTTCTCGCACTATCTCAAGAGGTAATCAAGGCAGTGGAGCGGAGAGCAGATGAAATTGTTTCTGCAGTTCACTCAGATTTGGAGAAATAGCCAATGATTATTGCGGTTACAACTCAGGCAAATGATCTTCAAGGTGAAGTGGACCCTCGTTTTGGCAGGGCCAAACACTTCTTGGTTGTGGATTCTGAGACCATGGAATTCGAGGTGGTAGAGAATGGGCAAAACCTCAGTCTTCCCCAAGGGGCCGGTATTCAGGCGGCGCAAAACGTGGTGAACCACGAAGCGGAGGTGGTACTCACCGGCAACTGTGGCCCCAAAGCGTTCAAGACCCTTCAGGCCGCCGGGATCAAAGTTGTTGTCGGGGTCAGCGGCAAAATTGAAGAGGCCATCCAGGCCTACCTCCGGGGCGAGTTTGAACATGCAAAAGATGCGAACGTGGAGGGACACTGGGTCTGAGGGGAAGGACAGGGAGAGGCGGAGATACGGGGACGGGGCGAAATTACTGAGACTTGCTCATGAGCACTTTGCGAAAATCCAAGAAAAAATTGGGAAAAAAGGAGGAAGAATATGAAGTTTGCTATTCCATTGGCAGAGGGTGTGCTTTGTGCTCACTTCGGCCATTGCCAGCAGTTTGCCATTATTAATACAGAAGATGGGCTAATCAAAGACAAGGAAATACATACTCCGCCACCCCACGAACCTGGAGTACTGCCTAAGTGGTTGGCCGAATTGGGAGTGAGCGTGGTGATTGCCGGTGGAATGGGTCGAAGAGCCCTTGGCCTCTTCAGTGACAAGGGTATTGAGGTGACTGTCGGCGCTCCCAGTTCACCGCCAGAAGCGCTGGTGGAGCAGTATCTAAAGGGAACCTTGATTGCGGGTCAAAACATCTGTGACCATTAGTTAGTGCTCATCCGAAAACCGCCGTTTTCAGATGAGCGCGATCAGTTATCGGCGCTCAGCCATCAGCAAAATATTCATAAAACCATAACCTTAAGCTGAATGCTGATAGTGACTGCTGAAGGCTTCATCCAGGAATCTTGAATTTTGAGATGGACACTAATCAGCTAAATAGCCAAGTCTTTAGTTTAACAGGGAAGGAATTATTATGAGAATCGCAATTTCGTCAACCGGACCAGGTCTGGATGCCGAGGTTGATCGGCGCTTTGGACGCTGTCGATGCTTCGTCCTGGTTGATCCAGCAACCACAGAGTTGGAAGTGCTCGACAACGAGGCCGCCATGATGAGCGGAGGTGCGGGGATACAGGCTGCTCAAATGGTAGCCAACTCAGGAGTGGATGCGGTGATAACCGGAAATCTGGGTCCCAATGCCGCTGATACCCTGGCGGCCACTGGTCTGAAGGTCTATCTTGGCGTAGCAGGCACGGTGCGCGAAGCTCTGCAGCAATACATGGAAGGCCAACTCCAGGAAGTCTCTGGCCCCTCGGTAGAGGCTAATTTCGGCACCACCACCCCAGGCGCTGAGACCGGGATGAGTGCGGGTAGGGGTATGGGCCGGGGCATGGGTCGAGGGATGGGTCGAGGGATGGGTCGAGGGATGGGTCGAGGCATGGGTCGAGGCATGGGCAGAGGCATGGGTCGAGGCATGGGCAGAGGTCTAGAGCGAGAATTCCAGCCTGACAGCCAACCTACTCCTGTCAATGACCTGGAGGAACTGAAAGACCAGAAAGAGAAGCTTCAAGAGCAGATGAAACGTATAGAGGAGAGAATACGCAAGCTGGAGAAGAAGAAATAGGAGGTGATCATCATGCCAAGATTTGACGGAACCGGACCAGGAGGAATGGGATCCATGACCGGGAGAGGACGTGGATTTTGTGCTCTGCCCATGAGAAGCTCGTATTATAACCGTCCAACCCTTCTGCCCTGGAGTCGGGAACCCGGTTATGGCTCTCTCCGCTATGATTCGCCCAGTTCTAGGTTGATGAGGGAATGGAGAGGATTCGGCCGAGGTGGAGGCCCCAGCCGCTCTTGCGGTCGCCGATTCGGCTTGGGAAGAAGGCGGTGGTAGACCAGCAGACAAGAGAAGGACATCAAGATGATCATTGCGGTAGCAAGCGGCAAGGGCGGAACCGGCAAAACCACCATAGCCACGAATCTGGCCAAGTCCATCGGCGAAGGAGCCCAGCTTATCGATTGCGACGTGGAAGAGCCCAACAGTCATCTTTTTTTGAACCCTCAAATTGAAAAGAGTGAAGAAGTCTGTGTACCCCGCCCCAAAGTGGATCTTGACAAATGTACCTACTGTGGTGATTGCGCCAAAATTTGCCGCTTCAGTGCCATCGTGGTGGTCAAAAAGCATGTTCTGGTCTTTCCTGAGCTATGCCACGGATGTGGTGGCTGCAGCAAAGTCTGTCCCGAGGAAGCAATCTCGGAAATACCAAATTCCATCGGCATTGTGGAACAGGGGAAGTCTCATTCTTTGTCTTTTATTCATGGGCGTCTCGAGGTAGGACAAGCCATGTCTCCTCCCCTCATCAAGGCAGCTCGAGGGCTAGCCGCGGGAAACGGCGTGGTCATCATTGATTCCCCTCCCGGGACATCGTGTCCGGTGATTGCTTCAATAAAGGGAAGCGACTTTTGCATTCTGGTCACTGAACCCACTCCTTTCGGCCTCAACGACCTTGAACTGGCGGTGGAAGTGGTCTTCGAATTGGGAATACCAGCAGGGGTGGTAATCAACCGTTCTGACATTGGCGACCTGGCGGTGAAAGAGTTCTGCCAGCGTCGGTCCATCCCTATCTTGATGGAGATTCCCGAGGATCGGCAAATCGCCGAGGCCTACTCACGGGGAGAGATGATCATCGATGTAATGCCTGAATATAAGCTGAAGTTTCAACAGCTTTTTGCGAAGATTGAAGAAATATCAACTGGTATAACCGGCTAAACTGGCTAAACCGGCCAACCAAGTGAGAAAGGTGGTTTGGTGAAGGAAGTTGTCATTATCAGTGGTAAGGGGGGAACCGGTAAGACCTCCATTGCGGGTTGTTTCGCAGTCCTGGCCAGGAATAAAGTGTTGGCAGATGCGGATGTGGATGCGGCGGATCTTTTTATCCTGCTGGAGCCGAGCATTCAGTCACGGGAGTCCTTTCGCGGCGGGTACACTGCCTTCATTGATAGGGACGCATGCGTGGAGTGCGGCGAATGTCTAGATCTCTGCCGCTACGATGCCATCAGTCAGGACTATGTGGTGGACAAGGTGGATTGCGAGGGGTGTGGGGTGTGCGCCCACTTCTGCCCGACTGAGGCCATCGAAATGCGGGAGAACATCTGCGGCGAATGGTTTGTGTCGAACACCCGCTATGGTCCCTTTGTCCACGCCAAATTGGGTATTGCCGAAGAAAACTCCGGCATGCTGGTTACCATAGTTCGCCACAATGCCAAACTGATAGCCGAAGAAAAAGGGCTGGATCTCATTATCGTGGATGGCCCTCCCGGCATTGGTTGTCCGGTGATCTCGGCGGTTACCGGTGCCAACCTAGTATTGATCGTCACAGAACCAACTCTACCAGGGTTACACGATATGCAGAGGGTGGCGACTCTGGCCAAACACTTCAATATTCCTGCCGCGGCCTGCATCAACAAATACGATCTGAATCCCCAGATGAGTGACAAGATTCGCTCCTACTGTGAGGAAGGAGGAGTTAACTTAGTTGGGATGATTCCTTACGATACGGTGGTTTCCAAGGCCTTAGTAAAGAAAAAAATAATCGTTGAGTACGGCAATGGCGCTGTGGCCGATGAAATCAAAAGGATTTGGATCGCTCTGGCAGACATGCTTGGAGTCGGCAACTAGCGTTCATCCGGAAAACAAATATTTCCGGCTGGCGCTTTAAGGCTTCAGCAGTCAGCATTCACCTTAACTTGTTGTATTTATACATAATTAGCTGAAAGCCGAGTGTCCCGCCCGGGCGGGACTGATGCTGCGAGTCCGAAAACAGTTTTTTTGGGATGAGCAGTAACGAGAGAGGCGTTCTAGTGGATTTGTTAGAGAAAGTTAAGGAGAGTCTGACCCAGGTAATAGATACCGAGACTGGTATGGATGTAATGCGGATGAGACTGATTCGGGATTTAAGGGTGGATGAGCACGGTGATGTTGAACTTACCTTTCGTCCTTCCTCGGCATTATGTCCCCTGGGTTTTCAACTGGGTATAAATATCAAAGAAGCAGTCCTCAATGTTCCAGGAGTCAAAAGCGTACAGGTTCACGTGGATGGTTTTATCCACGCCGACCAACTGAAGCAGATCCTGGAAGAGATGGACTGAGAGAAAATTAACTCGGGTTAGGGGAATTTACTATGCCGATTTATGAATACCAGTGCCAGGAATGTGGGGCTGTCTCAGAGAAACTGCTGGTGGGTGGAGAGAGGGGGACCGATATCTGCTGTGGCCAATGTGGCAGCCAGAGAGTAAGCAGAATTCTCTCAGTTGCCTCTCTGCTGACCAAGAAAGTATCTGACAGCGCGGGTCTTACCTGTTGTGGGCAAGAGGAGCGCTGCGATACCCCACCTTGTTCATCAGGGGGCTCCTGCAAAAGGGGCTAAACCAGACGAGTTATGTTCATGGCTATGGATCAGAGTGAAAAAATAGGCTTGTACTCAGTGGGGATCAATAGTTCTCTCGTCCTCATCAAGGTAATTTTGGCCCATATTTCAGGCTCAATTGCTCTCCTTGCCGATGCGATTCATTCACTTTCTGATGTCATCTCCTCTGCCACCGTCCTTGCCGGCATCAAAATCTCCAAGAGAAAATCCACCAGGTTTCCCTATGGTCTTTTCAAGGTAGAGAACCTGGTTTGTCTCATCTCCTCACTGTTTATTTTCTTTGCCGGCTACGAAATCGTCCACACCGTCTTGTTCAGGGAGGAAGCGCTAAAGCCTGAGTTCATTCCCTATGCCATGGCCGGAGTTCTGGTGACCATGGCCATTACCTTTGTCTTTTCTCGCTATGAGCTGAGAGAAGGTGAAAGGATTGGCTCGCCCAGCCTGATCGCCGATGCCCAGCACATTCGTACTGATATGTTCTCATCAGCTGTTATATTGTGTGGCCTGTTGGGTGGCATATTTCACTGGCCCCTAGATAAGGTGGCAGCCTTGGTGGTTGTGGTGCTCGTGTTCAAATCCGGGATAACCATCTTTCTCGATGCCATTCGGGTTCTTCTCGATGCTTCCCTTGATTTTGAGAGCATGGACAAGGTGAAAAGCGCTATTTTGTCCCACCCACAGGTAACTGCTATTCATGCCCTTCGAGGGAGAAATTCCGGACGCTTTAAGTTTATCGAAGCCGACATTGGTCTCAGGGTCAGGGAACTGGAAAGAGCCCACCATGTCAGTCAACAAATCGAAGCTGAGATCAGCAAGAGCGTTCCCAATGTGGATAGAGTCTTGATTCATTATGAACCGGAAAAAAAGGAAACTCGAGTCTATGCAATCCCTTTAGAGAAAGACAAAGTGTCCCTTTCAAACCATTTCGGTGAGGCACCATATTACTATATTGTGCAAATGCGTGAAAAGGATCGCTCAATAATAGAGGAAAGGATCCTTACCAACCCCTATCAGGATGAAGAGAAGGGCAAGGGGCTCAAGGTCAGCAAGTGGCTTCTCCAGCAGTCCGTTGATACGGTCTACAATTCCAAGAGCCTTGAAGGTAAGGGCCCGGGGTATGTCCTCTCGGATGCAGATGTGGAAATTGTGGTAAGCGAAAGGAAGAGCCTGGCTAACATACTGCACGAACTCCAAAGTGGATCAGAAAAGGAGGATCAAAATGCAAGGGCGTGCTGAAAGCGGGTCCAAAGGAGGTGGTGCCGGCGGCGGCAGGGGCGGGGGACGCGGCAGCATGGGTGGTGCTGGTCGCGGGCCTGGAGGCGAATGTGTCTGTCCTAGTTGTGGCAAAAAGGTACCACATGAGCGGGGTGTTCCTTGTTATCAGGTGCGCTGCCCGAAGTGTGGTGCCGCCATGACTCGTGAGTAGTGATGCACTCACGGCCGTTTGAGTTCTTCAGCCCAGGGTTGTTTAACCCACTAAGGACACAGAAAAAAACTTGATCTGGGATGTGAGGTTTGCAGTGTCACATAACTAATTCTTAGGAATATGCTAAATCACATATCGCACATCCCACATCTCGCACCCTAGACCCGTGATGGTGTTAGACGAACGTAAAGGAGCCTGAGTGGTTATGAAAAATCCCATGGATGATTTTGTTGACAAGTTGCAGGAGCAGATCTTTGAAGAAACCAGAGAGGTCTACGGTGAGGAAGTCTTTAACAGGTGGCAAAACCCGAAGTTTATGGGGAGAATGGCCAATGCCTCCAGTGTCGGCCGCTTGACCGGTACCTGTGGGGACAGGATGGAAATATATCTCCGAATAAAAGATGATCGCATTGAAGAGGCGACATTTTTTACAGACGGTTGCGGCTCTAGTGTGGCCTGCGGTTCAATGGTGACTGAGTTGGTCACTGGCAAGGACCTCGACCATGCCGCCCAGATTGGCGGTGACACCGTTCTGCGGGCCTTAGGGGCATTGCCCGAAGAAGAACAGCACTGCGCCTACCTTGCCGCAGAAGCCCTCCAGGCTGCCATTCATGAATGGATGTTAAAAAAAATCAAGGCTTGAAAAGAGCTAAAAGGAGAAAGGCGGTATTTACCGGGCTGCGGAAACTGAGGGCTTTACGGGAAGGTGAAAGGCTAGATAGCATATGGCACGCTTAAGAGTAGGGAGGCGAAAATACTACGACCTTTTCTCCCATTTCTACGATGCCTTTATCAGGCTTCATGCTGGACAGGATGAAGACGATACTCGGCACTTTCTCGTGGATGCAGCACACCTGGAAGAAGAGTCTGTACACCGCATACTGGATCTCTGCTGTGGCACGGGGTCAGTGGTTTTGGCTTTCGCCAAACGTTGTCCTGATGCTCTGTTGGTAGGCTGCGACTTCTCCCACGGTATGCTGCGCAAAGCCCAGGAGAAGACTGCTGCTACCCAGGCAGTTTTCGTGGAAGGGGATGCGGCCTACCTGCCCTTTGCCGATGGCAGCTTCAACGTAGTTACCTGCTCCCATGCCCTCTACGAATTGAAGGGACAGGCTCGTGAGCAGGCCTTGCGGGAGATGAGACGGGTAACGCATTCCCATGGCGTGGTTTTAATTATGGAACACGAGATACCCAGCCATCCTGTTATGAAGCTTTTTTTTCGCATGAGGTTGCTTTTTCTCGGTTGCCGTGAGGGTCGTGAGTTCATTGAGGGCGGGCTGCAACCCTTGAAAAAGATTTTCTCGCGGGTTATTCTCAATCACTCGTGGTCTGGAAGAAGCAGATTGATGGTGTGCAAAGAATGATTATTTATTATGAGAAGCTCCGCCAGCTTCGGGCTTGTTTATCAGGGATGTTTTAAATTGGCTATTCACTGGGAATTCATAGTATGGACCCCAATCCAGGGGGAGAAATAGCCCAATTAAACGGTCGCGATGGGATGGGTTTTTCGACATTTGAGCGATAATTGAGGAGGAAAAGGTGGCTATCTTTGTCTTTGAAAAAGGTGTTATTTCGGCTGAAGAATTGGCTCAAGCCATAAATACTGTAATGAAAGGTCAAAACGGTAAATTGAGAGGCGTGGGTGATTGCTTAAAGGTCGAGGAGAGGGTGGTTGCAGTGATTCACGAAAAAACTGTGCCGGAGTCAGTCATTTTTGTCGACAAAGAGGTTAATCGCCCTTTCACAGAAGCTGCTCGTGAAGTAGCCTTTCTCAGAGAGTTCAAGGGAATTTCCTAAGGAAGATGATGTAAGCGCAGCTTTAGTCGTGTTTGGCCAGGACAAGATTTGTACTGCTAAGCTTTCTCTGGAGGAGCCTCAATAATCGCTCCCAGGCACCCTGCGAGGAAAACGTCGCCCTAGACCTGTCGAAAAAGAGCCATGGCCATCTCTCCCGTGCAGTGGCTGAGGGCAATCTTTTTTACACCCATTTCCTGGAGCATGATGATAGTCCCTTGAATTTCGCTCGCGGACACGCCTTTAAGGTGGAATCCCCCCATAGCAAGATAGACATCCCTCTTGAGATGCTGCTGGGCTCTTGTAACGACCTTGACAACGCCGGGGTGAGCGCAGCCAGTGATTACTACGAGGCCTTTGGCAGTATTGAGTATAAGGGCCTGCTTTCTGATCCCATCACCCACTTCTCCGCTTGAGAAGACCTGGTCAGAGAGCTGTATCGGCGCACCCACCATTTTGACATCCATGACGTAACTCCTGATTACCGAATAAGGCGAAGCAGGAAAGGATCCTGGAACGTAGGTGATATGGTTAAAAGGTGTAGTGTCTGGAGAAAGTTGGAACACCACTACCATATATGCCTGATTATTTTTGCAAAAAGCGACAGCTTCTACTATAATCAGTTTGTACATTTTTGAACGATTATAGATATCATATATTAAACATGGTTTCTCGAGGGCAGATCTATCTGAACAGATAGAATCTATCTCGACTGGGTGTCATGAGACGGAAACAGCCATTTTTTCTGATAAATCGCAGCCTGAGCGTCAAGCTCTTCTTGGCCCTGACCACGGTCATTGGCATTACTTTAGTGGCCTTTACCCTTATAAAGGTACAGCATGAGAAGATAGCGCTAATCAGCCTTTTTCTTTGCCTTTCAGCAGGCTTTTATGGGTGCCTATACTTTTTGGTGCTCAGGCCGGTGCACCGTTTGACTCACATGGCCAAAATGATGGAACTGGGCGACCATGATGGACGAGTCGAGGTTAAGGGAGAGGATGAACTGGGACAGTTAGGTCAAAGGCTCAATGATTTGAACCGGAAGCTTAAAGGGCGCACTGCGGACTTGATTAAGAAGCGCGCAGACTATCAGGCCTTGATCAACAGCGTCAGCAACTATGTGGTGGCGATAAACCGCAATTTTGAAATAATTATGGTCAACGAGCGCTTTCAAAGTGAGTTTGGGATGCGCTCCGAGGGTATCTGCTACCGGGATTGGAAGAACCGTTCCACCAAATGTGAGAATTGTCTGGTGGAAAAGAGCTTCTCAGATGGAGAGATTCATTCCAGCGAGGAGACTGTTATTTTTAGAGACGGCCGTCAAGGGCACATGGAAGTGCGAGCCACTCCCGTGAAAAACGAGCAGGGTGAAGTAATCTATGTGCTGGAGGCAGCCACCGACATTACTGAAAAAAGGAAATTGGAAGAGGAAATAGGCCCAGGCACGGGCTCACTGGAAGAGCGGGTGGCCGAACGGCTTGAGCACTTGCAGGCATCTGAAGAGAAATATCGTACCATGTTCGAGCGCAGCCAGGATATGATCTGGTTCACCGATCCTCAGGGGAGGATCATGGATATCAATCCGTGCGGGGTTGACATGCTTGGGTATGGCAGCAGGGATGAGCTGCTTGCCCTTTGTTCCTTGAGCGAGCTTTTCGAAGAACCCGGTGAACTGGAGCGTTTCCGTCAGCTGTTGCTGGCAAAAGGCATGGTGAGAGAACTGGTGACTCGCTATAAAACCAAAGAAGGGAAGGCTTTAGATATCTCGCTCTCCGCTAATTTGATCAGCAATGAGCATGGTCGGATCATCGGCTACGAGGGTATTGCTCGGGACATTACCCAGCAAAAGCAGATGGTCGACGCCATGCGTCGCAACAGTGAACAGCTTTCTGCTTTGAATCGAATCTCTCTGACGGTGAGCAGTTCACTCCATGTGGACGAGGTCCTGGCCAATACAATCGATCTCATTGTTAGTGTGCTTGAGGTGGGCAGTGTACGGGTCTATCTCCTAGCTGAGGATGGAGAGCATCTCTACCTTGCTGCGGCCCGCGGCTTATCGCGTGAATTTGTCCAAGACCCACTTGTCCAGCGGAGAGCTTTGGGGGAAGGGTTGCTGGGGGAGGTGGCCCAGCAGGGAGAGGTGATAATCGCGGAGGATGTCAGCCAGGTGGGATCCCTCTACCGGGATGCGGTAAAAAAGGAAGGTTTACGGTCAGTGGCGTACATCCCTCTTCGTTCCAAGGGGCGCACCGTGGGTGCTCTGAGTGCCTCTAGTCACTCCAGTGAGAAGTTTTCCAGCGAGCAAATTCAGTTCCTTACCTCCATCGGCAACCAGATTGGCATGGCCGTGGAGAACGCCAACCTCTACGAAAAAACTCGAAAAGCGCTAGAAGATGCGAGTGAAGCCCAGGAGCAAGTGATGCGCACTGAGAAACTGGCTTCCTTGGGTAAGTTGGCGGCCACCATCGCGCATGAGATCAACAATCCTTTGGCGGTGGTCCTCACCTACATCAGATTGATGCTCAAATTGATTGACCGACAGCACTTTACCCCAGAGCGGCTAGAGGACATCAACCGCTACCTGACCACCATGGAAGGAGAGACTAGTCGCTGCGGCGAGATCGTCAAGAACCTGCTGGCCTTTGCCCGCCAGTCGCAGATCGACATGAAATCCAATTCGATGAGGGAGATTATTGATAGGACCTTGCCGCTCGTCTTGCATGATTTAGAGCTGCGGGGGATAAGACTGGTGAAAAATCTAGAAACCCACATACCTCGCGTCCACTGCGATTTCAAGCAAATTCAACAGGCCCTTCTCAATGTTTTGGGTAATGCCGCCGAGGCGATGAGCGAAGGGGGTACCTTGACGTTGCAGCTGTGCACATCGGCGAAGAACGGCTATGTGGAAGTGGTTGTCACCGACACCGGCTGCGGTATTCCCCCTGAAAACCTGGAGGATATATTCGAACCCTTTTTCACCACCAAAGAAGAGAGGAAAGGAGTTGGTCTGGGGCTGGCAGTGGTCTACGGCATTGTCGCTCGACACCAGGGAACGATTAAAGTTGAAAGCCCGCCGGTGGGGGGTGAGACCGGTAGCAGATTTCGCCTTCTCTTACCCATTGCTGAAGAAATGGCGGCAGCTGATGAGGGTGGGAACATCAGCCAGATCTCGCAGCAAGCCTGATGTGGACCCAGGAGTAATGAGGTAGATTTCCTGTAGAGGTATTTCCCATGAAAGACAAACCTTGCAACGAACGGTGTCGGAGGTTGCTGGATGAGCAAAAAGATCCGCATTCTTGTAGTTGATGACGAGCATGCCATGAGAGAGTGCCTGCGCGACTGGCTCAAGGAGGACGGCTATGAAGTCGGACTGGCGGCCAACGGGCTAGAGGCGATTGCCATGGTCAAAGATCAGTCCTGGCATGTGGTGCTCTTGGATCTTAAAATGCCGGGTATGGATGGACTCCAGGTGCTGGCAGAATTGCGTCAGCTTGCTCCCGACGCCGTGGTGGTGATGATGACCGCATATGCGTCAGTTGATACTGCGGTCCAGGCTATGAAGAATGGGGCTTTTGACTACCTGGTAAAACCCTTTGATCCGGATGAGGTCGAACTGCTGATCAAAAAAGTTGTCTCCCACCAAGAGCTCATGCTGGAAAACATCTTGCTGCGGCGGAGACTGGAGGAGCGGGAAGAGTTTGACGAGATTATTGGGCAAAGCCAACCCATGCTCAATCTCTTTGAAACACTCTCCCGGGTGTCGCCTGCCGATTCCACAGTGCTGATTACCGGGGAGAGCGGCACCGGCAAAGAAATCGTAGCGCGGGCCATTCACGGCAACAGTCCTCGTTGTTATTACCCTTTTATTACTGTAAGTTGTGGCGCTCTGCCGGACTCGCTTTTAGAGAGTGAACTGTTTGGCCATGAGAAAGGGGCCTTTACCGGTGCCGACCAAAGTCGCAAGGGTAGGATCGAAATGGCCAACGGCGGCACTCTCTTTCTGGACGAAATAGGTGAGATAAGCGCTAAGACCCAAGTGGATCTTCTGCGGGTGCTCCAGGAGAAGAAGATCCAGCGTCTTGGCAGCGAAGGGGAGATTCCGATTGATGTGCGAATCCTTGCTGCCACCAATCGGGATCTGCTCAAGGCCATAGGTGAAAAACGGTTCAGAGAAGACCTGTACTACCGGCTCAATGTGATCTCCATTCATTTACCGCCTCTGCGGGAGCGGCAGGAAGACATCCCTATCCTAGTCGAACATTTCATCCGCAAGTTCTGCCTGGAGATGAATAGAGAACCGGTAAAGATCAGCCCGGAGGCTATGCGACTCCTGACGAAGTACCACTGGCCGGGAAATGTTCGGGAACTGGAAAATGTCGTCGAGAGAGCCCTAGTTATCGGCACAGGCACCTTCATCGCACCCGGAGATCTTCCTTTCGGTCATGGTGAGATGCGGGAGGAGGATCTGCCCGAATCGATCCAGGATATGGAGCGGCTTCACATCAAGCGCATTTTGAATAAAACCGAGTGGAACATCAGTCAGAGCGCCCGTCGTTTGGGGATCGACCGCCAGACCCTGTATAACAAATTGCAAAAATACGGCCTCAGCCGGGATGATTAGTAGAAATAGGGAATGAACATTCGCACGGTTCACCCACCAGGCGTAATTATCCGCCCACTTGGCCCGGTGCCTGCGAGAATCCTCCAGCATTTGGCAGTCAGCGTGCAGGATTGCTGTCAGATATCTTGCTTAGTGGGTGAACCTATGGAAAATCCGGCTTACGCTCAGGATCCCGAACGGGAACAGTACAGCTGCAAACGCATTTTGCAGCGATTGCACCATTCCTGCTCATCTCACCCCTATCGGGTTCTGGCTGTGACCGAGAAAGATCTATTTGTCCCCATCCTCAAATACGTCTTTGGCGCCGCCCAGATGGAAGGCCGATGTGCCGTCATCTCGCTCCATCGGCTCCGCCCGCAGTTTTACGGTGGTGAGGAAGATGAGCAACTCTTTCTGGAAAGGTTGGTAAAGACCGCTCTTCACGAACTCGGTCACTCCCTTGGACTAACCCACTGTCGGCGGCGCACCTGTGTGATGTACTCTTCGACTCGCATTGATGATACTGATGCCAAAATGGCTGATTTTTGCCCCACCTGTCGGGAACTTTTCCGCTGGCGTCTGCACGGTGCAGACTAACCCACCACCTTTCCCTCGTGCCTATATTTTCGACAATATGTCGAATTCTTCTACATTTACACGATTATGTAATTATATCAAGGTAATAAAAAAACCCTTTAACAGAGGGCTTCCATGGAAGTGTCGAATAATCCATCAGTTCAGCCCGAAAGCTAAGAGGGTCACTGCGCGTATAAATCGAATAATGATAATATTATTAACATGTTACTTGAATCATTTGTTGCTGGCATACTGTTTGCTCTATGGAGATAGAAAAGAGAAAATTATCCATAGAGCAAGGAGGATATCATGGCCGAAGTCAGCGAAAAGAAGTCCTTTAAGGTGGTGCCGCCAGGCAAGAAGAAGTGTATCTGGATGGAGGCCGGTGTGGTCTCTTACAAACTTTGCGACCATAACTTTGATTGTCAGACCTGCTCGTACGATCAGGGCATGCAGCTAAAGGTAGCCCGCCAACGGGCGTCTTTGGACGCTGTCCCCGTGGCCGAGCCTCTCCCCGAGGAGTTTACTCCAACTTGGGTGGAGAAAGAAATGCAGTTGCCAGCCCACAGGCGCCGATGTCGCTACATGCTCACCGGGGAAGTGGATCGAAAGATCTGTGCAAATGCTTATGAATGCGGCAACTGTGCTTTCGATCAGATGATGCAAGACAGGCTGCAGCCTTCACAGCTTCCCGCCCAACCACACGCCTCTGTTGGTGGTTTCGAGCTTGCCGAGGGAATTTACTATCATGACGGCCACACATGGGCTCGGCCAGAGTATGGTGGTCGTGTCCGTATCGGTTTGGATGACTTTGCCCGTAAACTAATAGGGAGTCTGCGTCAGCTCAGCGTCCCGGAGGTGGGACAGTCAGTGAAACAGGGTGAAGCCGCCATGGTACTGCAGCGCAACGGCTCTCGGGTTTCCGCCCTGGCGCCGGTGGACGGCATAGTCACCCACGTCAACTACGAAGTAGTGAACAATCCAAGTCTGATCCAGGAATCTCCCTACGAGTCGGGTTGGCTCTTGATCATTGAGCCCACCCAACTGCGAAAGAATCTGAAGAATCTCTACTTCGGCGAAGAGGCCCAGAGCTATCTGGAAGAAGAACGGGAACGACTCTTTACGCGCGTCCATGAGGATGACCGAATTGCTGCTGATGGCGGTCCTTCCATGGATGACATTACGAGGGACCTCAAGGATGAAGATTGGTCAACATTAGTGAAGGAATTTCTCAGAAGCTGACACAGGGGAATTTGAGTCTAAAAGTTTTGTTAAACTCTCCCGGCGCCGCAACCGGGAGAGTTTTTTTGTGGCAAATTTAACCATTCTGACTTTTCACCTCCACAGCCAACCACCATCAACTTTTTGTCCTCTACTCCTTCTCCCGGGAAGCTTTGTTATCACTTTTTGTGTCAAGACAAATCTTACCTATATATTCACGTATTATTAAATAATTTGTTTATATGTTGTATGATAAAAAAGGTACACAGGTGAATTATTTAGGCGCCCGGAGAGGGTTGGCAAGCAACTAGCAACTATTATATGTCTGATTCTTTTTGCAAAAGATGACGGCTTCTACTATAATCGATTTGTACATTTTTGAACAAGCATGACGGCCATCTTGGGAGATCGATCATCGAGTCCGGGTATCGGCTTGATTGAGGCGAAACAATTGCTCGGTTCGGTGAAAAGGATACAAAAATGAGCTTGAAATCTAGATTTGATGCCCCCGCCGACTTTGCTTCGCCAAAGGCAGGAGAAGTTGCGGGGCGGGATTTCCACTTCCTTTCGCGGTATTTTGTCACCTTCCCCGATCCGGTAATGATGGTAAACAGCCGAGGGCGGGTAGTTTTTCTCAACCGTGCTGCAGAAGATCTCTTCGGTTTTTCCTTACAGACCGAGGAGTCCGGACCGTTCTGCCGGGAGATCCTCGAGACCGGGATGAACGATGAGAGTTTATGGAGTGGGGAATTTTCCCGCGGCAAGGAGGGTTTGAGCAGGTTCCCGGTAACAGTGCGCAACGGTCAGGGAGGGCGGTGCACCATGTCCATGACCACCAGCCCTATACGAGATGAGAATGGAAGTCCTGGGGGATGTATTGTCTTGCTCAGGGACCTAGAAGCAGATATTAAGGCTCAACCTCAAATTCAGAGCCAACTTGCCACTCTTGCCAGCATTCTCGACAATTTTCCCACGCCTTTCTTTACGGTTAGCCCCGATCTTGTAATCACTCACATGAACCAGCCCATGGAAAAGCTCACCGGGTATACCCGAGAAGAAGTTGTGGGACACATGGCTTGCGCTCGGATTTTGTGTACCGACCAATGTGGTACGGAGGCCTGTTTATTAACACAGGCAATGGCGAAAAGGCGACCTATTGCCGGAATTCGGCGGGTGATCCGAGATCGTCAAGGGAGAGACATTCCAGTGGTCGTCAACGCCTCCATCATCACCGATGCGGCTGGCAATGTAATCGGCGGTTTTGAGGCCGTCCGAGACATCAGTCGGCGTGTAGAAGCCGAGCAACAGATTGAACTGCTCGCGGAAATGACCCAAGAGGGCATCCTGATGGCGGATGAAATGCATCGCGTCATCTTCGCCAACACCCGAATGGTTGAGATCACAAGAATAGCCAAGAAAAATATTGTTGGCATGAGTATAAGTGAGGTTCTTTCTCCCCAACATGACGAGATGATTGCAAACCTGTTGAGCGAGCCGGACCCTGAAAATATAGGGCACCTGTGCTTTTGCAGCACCCTGCAGTCAAACTTCAATCTGCAAGACACCTACCGACGTTTTGAGACCTGCATCGGGGTATCCCGGGTGGGAAAAAGCAGAATTACCTACTTGTACCTTCGGGACCTCACCGAGCGGATCGAGATCGAAAGAGAACTTCGCAAGGCGAACAGTTTTCTCAATAATATTATCAGGAGCTCGGTGGATGGAATCGTAGTGGTGGATACCAGGGGGAAAGTCCTTGTTTTCAATGAGGGAGCGGAACGTATTTTGGGGTACCATGCTGAGGAGGCGGTGGGTCACTCGGAAGTCTTGAAAAAATTTTACGATCTAGATCTGGCCCGGGAAATGATGCGGCGAATCCGCAGCAATGAGTATGGCCCACCTGGCAAACTCAACCCAACACGCATTTCCTTTGTCAGCAAGAGCGGTGAGGAGGTACCGGTTAATTTCTCTGCTGCCATTATCAAGGAGGGGAATAGGGAAATTGGGAGTGTGGGCATTTTTTCCGACCTCCGCGAACAGGAGCGAATGCAGCAGGAGTTGGCCGATCTTCGTGAACACGCGCGCATGAGGCAGGAATTGGAAAGAACCCAGAAACAGCTGGTACAGGCTGAAAAAATTGCCTCCGTAGGACGGCTCGCCGCGGGTGTGGCTCACGAAATAAATAATCCTCTTGCCGGAGTGCTTATCTATGCCGATATGCTTATGAAAGAGATCAAGGACAACGAGCAGTGGAGGCAGGATTTAGGGGAAATCATTAACCAGACTCTACGGTGCAAACAGATTGTCTCACGGCTGTTGGAGTTCAGCCGGCAATCGCTGGAGGAACGAGTCGTTTTCGAGGTGAATGAGGTTATCGGCCACTGTGTGGAGCTTTTGGGGCGCCAGGCACTCTTTCACAATATTGAGATCATCGAGGATTTCGATTCCTCTCTCCCCCAGATCTTGGGAAATCCTGGTGAAATGGAGCAGGTCTTCACCAATCTGATGATTAATGCTGCAGACGCGATGGACGGAAGAGGCAAGCTCATCATCAGCAGTCGTGCAGATTCGAGGGCAGAGCAGGTTATCTTGAAATTCGCCGACACCGGTCCGGGTATCTCCCCGGCTATTAAGGATCAAATATTCGAACCCTTTTTCACCACCAAGCCACCGGGCAAGGGAACGGGACTGGGCCTATCGGTCGTCTATGGGGTTGTGCAACGACATGGTGGCGATATACAGGTGGAAAACCCTCCTGAAGGTGGTGCTACCTTTACTATAAAGCTGCCTTTTGAGTCACCCTTCGTCATGTCTTACATGTCGGAGGGGGGGTCGGACACAGGTGAATAAAGAAAGCGGGTGAAAACGTAGGGGTAGAGGTCTAGGTCAGCAATAAGCAGGGATCCCATGCCGTCACGAGAGACAGTTTTGGTGGTTGATGATGAAAAGGTGGTTCGAGATGGCTGCTGTCGTATCCTCGAACCTGAAGGTCTTCAGGTTTTCACCGCAGAAAACGGCCAGAAAGGTTTGGAGACCCTGGGGCGAGAATCGGTGAATGTCGTTCTTTGCGATCTTAAAATGCCCGTTATGGGAGCTCTCGGGGTCCTTGAAAAGGTTAAGGAGAGCTATCCAAGTATTCCGGTGATCATTATTACCGGTCACGGCACCGTGGAGAGTGCAGTGGAATGTATGAAGATGGGGGCTTACGATTTCATTACCAAACCTTTCAGGGCCGACCATCTCGTTCTTGTCGTCAGAAGAGCTCTGGAGAAGATAGCGCTCGAACGGAGAACCCAGCAGCTTCAGGAGGAGAGAGCAAGAAGTCTCCGCGATCTCGCCACGGAACAGAGCCGAGTCCGCACAATTGTTAGCTGTATGGCAGACGGCGTACTGGTTACCACCCCTGATCTGCAGGTGGTTCTTCACAACCCGGCGGCCACAAGACTGTTGAAGTCTGCGCCGCCGGATAATCAGGAAGGAGCACTATCAGATTATATTAATGATGACAATCTATCCGATGCAATCAAACGTCTTTTGGCCAATGCCGAGGGGCAAGAAGAATGTATTGCCCAGGAATTGGTCCTGGGAAGAAAGTATCTCCGAGCGCTCTCTGCTCTGGTCTATGGCCTGGAACAACAGGTACTCGGTACGGTCACCGTTCTCCACGACATTACCTCCTTTAGAGAATTGGATGAAATGAAGTCCAATTTCGTCCACCATGTATCTCACGAATTGCGTGCCCCCCTGTCCGCCATCAAGCAGCAACATTCGGTCATACTGGATGGCTTGGCCGGAGACTTGACAGACAAGCAAAAAGAGCTGTTGAACCGTGCTCAGCAAAAGATTCAGGGATTGTTGGACATGATCAACGACCTCCTCGACGTTGCCAAAATTGAAAGCGGCCACGGCATGCAACAACAAGTGCCAGTGAGCCTGGCAGACATCCTCCAGCAAACTATCGCCTTGATGAGGGCAAAAGCTGAGGAACAGGGAATCACCCTTGAACTCGAGTTGCCTGCGAAACTCCCATTGATTCAGGCCGATGTGCGGGCCATCGATGAAGTGTTCACCAATTTGATCAGCAATGCTATCAACTATTCTCCCGACGGGGGTGAAGTTGCAATTGCCGCGTTCTCCCATGGGGAATACCTTGAGGTACAGGTACAAGACACCGGCGTGGGCATAGCGGCAGAGGAAATTCCCAAGATATTTGACAAGTTTTATAGAGTAAAAGACCCGCAGACCCGCCAGGTTATTGGTACCGGTCTTGGTCTTTCCATTGTGCGGGGTATAATTGAAGCGCACCGCGGCTCAGTGGAAGTGGAAAGTGAACTGGGAGTGGGGACCACCTTTCGCGTGCTACTCCCGACAATTTTAGAGGCATCAAGCAGTGAAGGAGACACCGAAACCCCAGAGAGCTGAGTACAGAAAGATTCCGAGACTAATTATAGTCGGAAGTGAGATGTGAGATCTGAGATATGGAATAACTGATCCTGAGAGAGATGCCAAATCTCACATCCCAGATCGCATATCCCGCATCCCACGTCTGTTTATTTTGCTGCCCACAGCATCCCAAAAGATAAGGCTGCCGATAATGGCAAATACCAAGAAAAAACTAAGAGTACTCGTAGTAGACGATGAAGAGGTGGTGCGGACAGGAATCTCTCGGGTTCTCGAGAGACAGGGGTTGTCGATTCATACTGCGGCTGACGGCAGTGAGGCCCTAGAAATTATGGCAAACCAATCCATCCATATCGTTTTACTCGATATCAAAATGCCAGGTATGGACGGCATTGAAGTTCTGGAACATATACGGGCCACCTATCCGCACACGGTGGTGGTGATGATTACGGGACACCCTAGCATACAGAGCGCTATCGAGTGCACCAAGCTGGGGGCCGCAGACTACCTGGTGAAACCTTTCAGAGTCGACGAACTAGAATCCCTCATCTTAAAAGCTCGGGAGGAAGTGAGCAGAGACAAAGAGTTCGAGACCCCGCTTGAGGAAGACGAAACGATCGATGAAGTCCCCTACATTGTCGGTAGCAGCATAGCCATGCGCGAGATTTTTTCCAAAGTAAGGCGAGCCGCCCCTAGTGACAGTACTGTGCTCCTCACCGGTGAAAGTGGCACGGGGAAAGAACTAGTAGCGCGGGCAATCCACGCCCTGAGTGAACGGGCACACAAAGAATTTGTACCAGTAGATTGTTCAGCCCTCGTTGAAAGCCTCCTGGAGAGCGAGCTTTTCGGTCACGTTAAAGGATCTTTCACTGGAGCTTTTCAGACGAAACACGGCCTCTTCGAGTTGGCCAACCACGGGACCTTTTTCTTTGACGAAATCTCGAATCTGAGTCTTAACATCCAAGCAAAATTGCTCAGAGTAATCCAAGAGCGGGAATTCATGAAGGTGGGCAGCCAGAAACGAATAAAATTGGACATCCGCATTATCGCCTCCTCTAATCGTGACCTTACGGAGGCCATAAAAGATGGGTCCTTTCGCGAAGACCTCTACTATCGCCTGAGTGTTGTTCCCATAATATTGCCGCCACTGCGTGATCGAGCTGGCGACGTGCCACTGCTTGTAGAGCATTTTCTTAAATTGCACTCTGAGAAAAGAAACGGCAGACCACGGTCCGTGTCCAAACGAGCCTTGGAAATGCTCTCAGCCTATTCATGGCCTGGAAACGTTCGGGAGCTGGAACACACTATCGAACGGATCCTTATCCTGGAGGACTGTGATATCATCGAACCGGAACACTTGCCCGCGTTTATTAGCCAGAGACAGGGTGAGTTCCAGGTGTTCTCAGATGAGAGCTTCAGTCTCGAGGAGCTCGAGAAGAGGTATATCCAGTTCGTCCTTCGCCAAAACAAAGGTAGACGGCAAGAAACGGCCCGCATTCTGGGTATCAACCGCAAGACTCTCGCCGCCAAGATAAAGAAGTATGGCCTGCGGGTAAATTGGTAACGGATGGGACATTTTTACCCAATGAGTGGTTTATATATAAAAAACAATATGTTATAAAGATAGACCAGCGAAATCCGGGGTATATCCCCCGGTCCTTTTGACCAGTTCCTCTCACCCATACACAGTATATCTTACCGAAATAAAATGACTTTTTATATTTGACCTGAATAGGCACAGGCTTTGCTCAAGTGAAGTAGAGTGGTTTGAATATCGGCAATTCCCCCCCAACCCGGAATCATGCCATGTCCGGGCTAAGCAGGTAGGAAGCAGTGACAGAGTGTGGAACCTTGTTGATAGGTGAGTCAGGTTGCAAGCTGGCAAGTGAGCTTGATCCGTGGGTTACCGAGAAGGGATACAAGGTGAGAGCTGTGGAGAATATCAAGGACGTGTTTCTCACCCTCCAGTGCGAGAAAATCCATGTCCTGGTAATGGATGTGTGTCTACCGGAAAAGATGGGGTGTGAGGCCATTTCTATAATCAAAAGTATGTATGGCAAGCTACCTATTATTATCATCACGGAGGAGAATAACCCGGAACTGGAAAGCAGCGTCAGACAGATGGGTATTTTCTACTATCACGTGAAGTCTTTTGGGATGGACGAGCTCATGCTCGCCATTTCCAATGCTATGGCGCGCTCCACACGGTCAAGATAAGGGAGGTCTTATGCAGATGGAGAAAAAACTGACCTCGGGAGAATTTCTGGTACTAGCGGAAATGGAGCCTCCCAAGGGGGTGGATGTTTCGCAAATGGTTGCTAACGCCACCACGGTGCGGGGTAGGGTCGATGCATTTGTGGTTCCAGAGATGAGCAATGCGGTTATGAAAATGAGCTCCTTAGGCGCGGCCATCCTGCTACAGAGTAAGGGATTGGAAACGGTCATGCAGCTCTGCTGTAGAGACCGCAATCGGCTGGCCCTGCAGGCGGATCTTCTCGCAGCCCAGGCCTTGGGGGTGGCAAATATCATGGCCGTTACCGGGGAGGACCCATCCTATGGGGATCATCACCGCGCCCGGGCAGTCTATGACATCGATCTGGTTGAATTGCTGGAAGCCATCCAGAATCTTCAGAAAGGTCGAGATATGGCGGGTGTTGAGCTCAGCGGCGCCCCACATTTCTTGGTGGGCTCCACGGTGAATTCCGGTACCAGCGGTGGCGCCCTCGATACGGAGCTGGCGGAACTGGACCGGAAGATTGCCGCTGGCGCCAGATTCTTTGTGACGCCGCCCGTTTTTGATCTGGAATCTTTCTCCGGGTTTATGAAGAAGATTTCCGGGCGGCAGGCAAAGATCATTCCCACTGTACTGCTGCTGAAATCAGTAGGTATGGCGCGGTACATAGATCGCCATCTCGATAATGTCACCGTTCCGAGTGAAGTCATAAGTCGCATTCAGAAAGCTCAAGACAAGGTGCGGGAATGTGTCAACATTGCCGCCGAATTAGTCTCCGGCCTGAGGAAGATGGGGTGCAGCGGTGTGTTCATTGTCCCTCTCGGCTGGGAACACAAACTCGTGGACATCCTAGACGGAGCAAAAGCGTAAGAATTCCACCTCAAACCTATACAGGAATGTGAACCATGGCGAGCAGCACGAAAAAACAAAAGGCGAAGAGCGGCAAGACCACCAAGACATCCAAAAGCACCAAGGCAGCCAAACCCCGCAAGAGCAGCAAGAACATCGGTTCAGTAATGGTTGTGGGCGGTGGCATCGCCGGAGTTCAAGCAGCTTTGGATTTGGGCAATTCTGGCTTCTATGTTCACCTAGTGGAAAATTCTCCAGCCATCGGCGGAGTTATGGCGCAATTAGACAAGACCTTTCCCACCAATGACTGCTCCATGTGCATTTTATCCCCCAAACTGGTGGAATGCGGGCGCCATCCCAATATTGAACTTCATACCTGCGCTGAGCTGGAAAAGGT
>JAJDNB010000226.1 GCA_022340905.1 Deltaproteobacteria bacterium
TACACCAGCAGCGGGGTCACTTTCGCCAATACCATCATCGACCAGCTCAACAAGAGCAAGGAATTCTGGAAAGGAGAAGAGCACGTGGTCGTCTGGAACCAGGACTACCATCTGATGCAGATTTCAGAGACCCTCAAGGCTTTGCTCATGGAAGAAGGGTTCTCCGACGACGAACGGCGAAGGATACACATAGGGCAATTTATGCACACGCCCTTTTTTAACATCCACGAAATCCAGGGTCTTATCAGGGAGGACAAGAGAAACCGCGTCAAAATGCAAGTCTATGACCCATTCGCCGAGGACATTGAAGGTGCCCTCAAGAAACTCACCTGGGGCATGCTTGCCAATGACTTTATTGGATTTCACACCAAGGAGTACTGCGACAACTACCTGGAGGCGTTACAAGAATGGTTCCCCGTACAGATTAGAGTAAGAAAACATTTTTACGAAATCGTCTATCAGGGTCACACGACCACAATTGGCGCTTTTCCAATCGGCCTCGACGTGGACAGAATTCTTTCCGAGGTATCCGAAAAAAAGACCCTGGAATACAAAATGAACGGCAAAGACCTCTATAAGACCATCCTCAGTAACCGAATGGATGGTATCTATGTTTTTGGCGGACTGGAAAGGTGTGACTATACGAAAGGGTTAATGGAGAGAGGTTCCATCTTCGAGCACGCCCTTGGCAAGCTCAGAGCCACCGGCAAGGATGCCCGCTTCTATCAGGTCACAGCCCCCAGCAGAATGGACAATCCCGACTACCAGCGCCTGAACGAGACTCTCTCCGAAGAGATCAGCAAGGTGAACAAAAATTTGGAGGGTGAGCCCCTCGTCCACCTGAATCAAGGCATTCCCCCACCTCAGAATTACCGGTTCATGAGAGAGGTCGAGGTCATGCTGGTTACCCCTCTGGAGGACGGCATGAACCTCGTAGCCTTTGAATACATCCTCTCACAGAAATACAAGAGGCCTGAGGAAAGAGGCATGCTGGTGCTCAGCACCAGCGGTGCTTCACGAGTTCTCAAGGAGAAGGGGTTCGGCGAGGATGACGGGGTGATTTTTGTGGACCCGGTCAAGCCCAAGGCCACAGCAGACAAGATCGTCAAAGCTCTGGAAGAGGGCAAACGTCTGTCGGAGGCAATCATCCACTACGTGGAAAAAGAAAGAAGGGTTGATGACTGGGCGGAGAAAAATATTGAGGCCATATTACAGAGCCGCAAGACAGTGGCTTAACCATTCTCTTTCAACTTCAACCAGTTCATCTTTTTATCTCCACTATTTTAAGACGCAGCTGTAAAGTGTGATCGAGGTTTCAGGCTTCAGGTTTCAGGTGTCAGGAAGAAAAAACAGAATAGGTAATTTTTACTCTGAACAGTTATGCCAGAACACTGAAACCTCAAACTTCCGACCTGTCCCGTTCAGGCGGGCTGCAGGGGATGGTGCCGAGGCAGTTGTGCCATTTGCTCTTGCCAGAAGCGGTGATAGATGTCGCCCTTTTCAATTAAGGATCGATGATCGCCTCGTTCCGCCACTGAGCCATTTTTCAAGACCACGATCATGTCAGCGTTGGCAATGAGGGGGAGATGGTGGGTAACCACAATGATGGTCCTTCGTTCCATTAGACGATCGAAGGCCTCCATGACCTTCGCTTCCGAAAAAGGATCGAGTCCGGCTGTAGGTTCGTCGAGGAGCACCACAGATCCGTCTCTAAGTAGTGCCCTGGCAACAAGCAGTCGTTTGGCCTGTCCACCGGACAAGTGGGTGCTCCCGAGCCCCAGTTCAGTCTCATACCCTTCCGGCAGGTTGACAATAAATTGGTGGGCATTGGCCTTCGCCGCCGCTTCCCTGATTTCCTCCTCTTCCACGTCGGCATCCGGCTTGCCCAAGGCAATATTTTCTCGCACGGTTGTGTGGAAGATGATCTGCTCTTGGGGTACCACCGCAATTTGCTCCCGTAATGTTTTGAGAGAGTAAGAGCGAACATCTTGTCCATCAATAAGAATTCTCCCATCAATAGGATCGAAAAATCTGGGAACAAGACTGAGAATAGTGGATTTCCCCGATCCTGAGTCTCCAATAATCGCCACCTTTTGACCCTGTTGAACCCGAAAACTGATACCTTGGAGAACCTTTACACCTGGCTCATATTCAAAGGAAACATTATCGAAAACAATCTCATCATGAAAAGGCGGCATGGGTGGAGCTCCCGTGACTTCGCAAACACCCAGATCGCACGGGGTAACGGCCATCACTTCCTCGATACGCTCATTAGATGCCAGGGCTTTGGCGATTTTATTGAAATATTTGGTTACTTCTCGAACAGGTTTGAACATGCTTCTCAGATAACTCATAAAAACCAGGAGCTCTCCGGGCGTTATCTGTCCTGCCCGGATACGAAAAACTCCGATCAGCACCATGAGGGCGGTTCCGGCTGCCAGTGCCACATTAGTGGAAGAGGTATAGAATCCCTGCCAGGATCCAGCCTCCACCGCCGCCCGCCGGCTGGCTAGCCCCTTTTCTTCGAGTCTTTCAACTTCCTGCTCCTTGAGTCCCAGGAGTTTCAATGACCGGTGAGTACGAGTGGCCAGCTCAGCCACAGTGGCAACTTGCGCGTCATACCTTCTCTTCGCTTTGCTCGCAGATTTTACTTTGCGCCCGAAAATCAGGGTCCCTAACCCCACAAAGGGAAGCAAAAGGAGGGTCAAAAGGGCAAAAGGAAGATCTACCCAGAGCATAATCACAAAGATCCCCAGGAAGGTGGGTATGCTTCTAAAAACAAGGATAACACCTCCTTCCAGGGCGGACTGAACGTTTGCCGTATCTGAAACGACCCTGGATACAATTTCTCCTGCCCCCACCTTGTCGAAATACGACACAGGAAGACCGATGATATGGGCGAAGAGACGAACTCGCAACTGGTGAACCACCCTCTGGATGAGTTGGGTGAGACGAATGTTCTGCACGTACATGGCGACCCCGTTGAGCAAGGCCGCCGCTACAAGCAGGAATACCATGATGGGAAGTAGGTTTTCAGAAATGAGACCCCACAGGGGTCCGGCGAGCTTGGTGAGGAGAGAACTGGGGGGTTTGTCCAAAATGACATTATCAAAAATGACCTGTAGCGGCCAAGGCTGCACCATGGAAATGGCGGCTTGCAGAGAGAGAACGATCACCAGAACCAAAAGCAGCTTCTTCTCGCCCTTGAGCACGGAGAACAATTGCGAACTGGACAAACGAGTTTTTTCCATGAAGACAGCAACCAAACTACTGTTTGAACTTCGCCAGGGCACTCTGCAAGGCATCCTTGAGATCGGCTGCCGCCTTTTCCGCCCCGGCCTTGATATCTTTCCAGGCGGCGTCGCTTGCATTCTGTAACTCACCGAGCTTTACCCGCAAGGCTTCTTTTTTCTGTCGCAGGTCCTCAATCCGGTTCCTGTACTCAATTTTGGCATCAGCTTCTGCTTGATCAGCCTTCGCCTTCAGCACATCGATTTTGGCGCTCCATTCTCTCATTTGTGCTTCTAATTTCTCTCTGTACGCTTCCTTGTTGGTCACTGTTGTCCTCCTTCTTAACTAGCCGGTATGGTTGAGTGAAAGATCTCCAATATAGAGAAATTTTCTCTCACACTCCTGACATTGGAATAAACGTTCATTGAAATCTTGTACTGAATTGCCTGGCGAGGCGGCCTGCTTGCCGTATCCCACAATGGCAACTTTTTTACTTCTGCAATCCAAAAAAGGACACCTTAGTTCTGAAGTCGTTCTCATTGGTTCATCAGTCATGCTTGTGCCACCTCGCTCCAAAGCAGAACGCTTAAAATACTATAGCATTGCTCTAGACGCTGCCCACCTGATGCCCCCCTCGCAACAGGTCGTTGACCGTCTTTACCGGGTTGAATGTCTCCTCTGGTATCTCCACGAAAACAGTGTTCCAGTAAGCCATGCCTCCGTTCCATAGTCCAGGACGCTCCAAGGCCTTGAGGTCCCTCCCTTCCTCGGTTTTGCGAGCAATGAATACTGCCTTTGGATCCACATAGTCGGAAAGGTCGAAGGGTCGCCCCTGAAAATCGCGGAGTCCGCATACCAAGTTCACCGGGCTGAAATGGGTGGAAGATGCAAAAATATCTTTTTGCTGCTGGGAAGTATCATCTATTTGGGAACCTTCGACAATTTGAAGGGAGAGCCCGCCCGACGGTCCCCGCACCCAAAAAGGACCACCACCGGGCTCCCCTCGATTAATCACCATACCACACACCCTCAGAGGCCGGTTCAGGGCCCGGAAGATTCGCGATAATCTTTCTTCCTCGTTGAGGCTGGAGAATTTTTCTTTTGATATCGCCTTAAGATCTTTGCTGGCGAAGTCCATGATTCTCTCCTCCTCTCCAACCGTCACTGGGCCGATACTCAACAGTTTGAGATAGTGGAACACCCTGTCCTGAAGCTCCAGGAGTTTTCCGGCAAGAATTCTTTGGTATCGAACAACCAGATCCCGCTGACTATCGGTTACCACGTTGTCAATATTTTTAATAAAGACAACATCGCCACGGAGCCGGTTCAAATTTTCCAGCAAGGCACCGTGACCCCCGGGACGAAAAAGAAGACTTCCATCACCCCGGCGAAAAGGGCGGTTGTCCAGATCTACTGCCAGGGTATTGGTGGCGGGACTTTGGAGGGAAAAGGTGAGCTCATAGTGCACCTCGAGCTGTTCTCCGTAAGCAATCGCTGCCTGGCGCCCGTGTTTGACTACTGCCTCCTCGATTTCTGGAGCAACGGTAAAGTGAAGACGACAATGTCCGCTGCCATCCGGTACTGTATGAGTTACTTCCACCAAGTGCTCCTCCACGGGAGTACGGAGGTGATCCGGATAGCGGTGAAAAGGGATAAGCGCTTTGGGCATAGAACCGAAATCCAACCCCTTGGGCTGTAAAAGAAAGTCCACTATTTCCGTGTACTCTCCAGAAGCCAACCTTTCATCGAGAGAAAAGGACGATTCCGCCATTACCTTTCTCAGGGGTTCGACAAAGGCAAAACGACCCAGGGAGTCGATGAATTTCTGGAAGTCTTTATAGGCACCATCTTCTCCTGCCACCCCAGCCTCAATATCTGCCCGGGTAATCCGGGACAGCTCCTTTCGAACACGATGGAGAAAGGCAAACATTCGAGTAGCCGCTCCCGAAGCCGGCACAAACTCGCCGAGTCGGCCTTCGGTTGCCGCTTTTTGCCAACGGCCTATTGCAAGCTCCTGTTGGTCCGACTCGAGCCGTTCTATACCGTCACCCACAGTGCAGGGTTTCTCCAACCGTATAGGCTGTACTCCTTCCCTGAATATGCTGAGCTGCCTTTCCGCTTCAGCTTCACTAATACCCAGCCGCCCCATCTGTTCGTAATCTGCCTGGCTGAAAGTTCCGGCACCCATGGTTGTTATCCTTTGTTATTCTCTTTCAGTTTTGATATAGACTCGGGCCTTGCCGCGAGTCAGTCCTATGTTGACCGTAGTGTTACCATGTTCAAATACTCTAACGAAGTGCTCCTCGAGTAAATCCTCATCCCCTTGGGAGCCGTATGTCTCCACTTTCGCCTCTCCTTCAACACCTTGATAGTCAAAGCCATCTCTGATATTGAAATGTAGCTCGTAGGGTCGATCTCTTTCTGGATAGAACTCGAAACGAACGTCCACAACGGGACGTTCATCTACCTCGGCGACGAAACGACAACTTTCCGCAAGGGGATAATTCAAGCTGGGTTCGGTTACTTTTAGTTCCTCTTCAATGCCATTGAACAGCCAAAATCTTACATTGGGATCAGTGAATTCTCGTGGTTCCATGATTTTTCTTTCTAGCAAATAGACAATCCTGCGTCCATGGGGCGGAGGCTGTATTTTTTTTGCTCTTTCCCCAGATTGTGAGTGGTAAATATAGACTCCAACCAGAAATGAAATTAAATCATTCACGGCTACTAGAATACAGTGTTATCCTCATGTCAAACAAAAACCTCGCTGTGGTTTTATTCGTTTTTGTCTTCACTCAACCCGTATTAGCGGAGGATACTCATGACAACTCCTGGTTTCACCATCCATCCTTCCTCATATGACGCGGTAATTTTTGATCTGGATGGCGTGATTACCAAAACTGCCGAAGTGCATGCCGCCGCCTGGAAACAGATGTTCGACGAATATCTTGAGAAGCGTGGTGAACGAGAGGGTATATCCTACGAACCCTTCGACCGCACCGCTGACTATCGACGTTACGTTGACGGCAAGCCACGCTATGATGGGGTGAAGAGTTTTTTAGAATCTCGCTCCATAGACATTCCCTATGGTGATCCTGGAGACAAACCAGGCGAGGAAACCATCTGCGGCCTGGGCAACCGCAAAAATCAATTGTTCAACAATTTACTTGAAAAAGACGGCGCTCCTGTTTTCGAATCCACCGTGGATTTGATTCGTAGCCTCCGCGAAAATGGCGTCAAAACGGCCATCGCTTCTTCCAGCAAGAATTGCGTTGCCGTGCTGGAGAGCGCTGGTCTTGCTCACCTGTTCGAGGCCAAGGTTGACGGAGTGGATCTCGCCGAGCTGGGCCTTGACGGAAAGCCCGCCCCCGATATGTTTCTGGAAGCGGCTCGCAGACTGGGGGTAGATCCACACCGCGCCATTGTGGTGGAAGATGCCATCGCCGGCATCGAAGCTGGCAAACGGGGAAAATTTGGTTACGTGGTGGGTGTAGACAGGGAGGATCAGACAGAAGCCTTAGAAGAAAGCGGCGCTCATCTGGTGGTCAAAGATCTCGCCGAGATCCTGGTGGCCGCTCAGAGTGAGTCGAACACCGCAGCCCTTCCCTCTGCCCTGGCGCAGCTAGAGCAAATACAAATCAGAGTCCACAATAAAAGATTGGCCGTTTTTCTCGATTACGACGGCACCTTGACACCAATCGTTGAAAGCCCTGACAAAGCGGTCCTTTCCGAAGAGATGCGGAGCACTGTAGAAGAATTAGCCAGGTACTGCACCGTAGGGATCATGAGCGGCAGGGACCTGAAGGATGTACAAGAACTGGTGGGCATCGACTCCATACATTACGGCGGCAGCCATGGCTTTGACATAGCCGGCCCCCGAGAACACAAGCTCGAATCCCAGCAAGGTACAGAATTCCTCCCCATCCTCGACACCGCAGAGCAAGCGCTGAAGAAGCGTTTAGCCCACACTGCCGGAGCCTTGGTGGAGCGCAAAAAATTTTCCATCGCAGTCCACTATCGGAGAGTGGCGGATGACAGAGTACCGGAGGTTGAGAACGTTGTTGATGAGGTATTGAGCAGCGAATCCAGATTGCACAAGTCCTCGGGAAAGAAAGTCTTTGAACTCCAGCCCAAAATCGACTGGCACAAGGGGAAGGCCCTGCTCTGGCTGTTGCACGAGCTGGAGCTAAATGAGCCCGATGTTCTGCCCTTCTATATCGGCGATGACACCACCGACGAAGACGGTTTCAGAGCGCTCAGGGACCAGGGTATCACCATTGTGGTGGAGGAAGCCTCCCGTACGACCGAGGCCCAATATAGGCTGGCAAATCCGGACGAGGTTCGCGAGTTCCTGCAAAAACTGGCTTCCCTGCTGAAAGGTGAAGAGTGATGAGCCACTGGTCGCTGCTATATGACAAAACAAGTCGTTTCAATCGCGGAAACCCTAGAGAGTAAGCAGTCAGCCGTAAGCGGTAAACTAATTTCCTAATTCTCTCATTCTCTAATTTTCCAATTCCTAAATCTTCATTCCGAAATCCGCACTCCGAAATCCCTTTACCCTTTACTATAATTAGATTCATCTACCCTGCAAAATAAGCAAATCACCCTATTCACTTCTCTCTAGAGCTGTAGTCTAATTGTTAAGGTAAAAGTGTGCTTTGAAAAAGAAGGAGAAAGCCTATGCCACGAGAAGAAATTGATATCCCCTACCGGTTGGACTATCTCTCCATCTTGAACGAGAAGGGAGAGGTAGACGAAGAACTTGAGCCTGAAATGGAGCAAGAACTCCTGATCAAACTGTACCGATCAATGCTCCTGAACAGAAGGTTTGATGAGCGCTTGCTAAGTCTGCAGCGCCAGGGACGCATAGGAACCTTCGCCCCCATAAAGGGTCAGGAGGCCTCCCAACTGGGTGCAGTTGCTACCCTGGAAGAGAGTGATTGGCTATTCCCCTCTTTTCGAGAAATGGCTGCTGAGAATTGGCGGGGCAAGAGCCTCGAGTCCGTCTTGCTCACCTATGGTGGGTACAATGAGGGAAGTGTCATCCCTGAAGGTCTCAATAATTTACCCGTAGCTATTCCGGTTGGCACCCAAATCTTACACGCAGTAGGGGTAGCATATGCTATCAAGTATCGAGGTGAGAAGAATATAGCCATGGTGTTTTTCGGCGATGGCGGTACCTCGGAAGGCGATTTTCACGAGGCTCTGAATTTTGCCGGGGTCTTCCAGACTCCTACTATCTTTGTCTGCCAAAACAATCATTGGGCCATCTCGATTCCCCGGTCCCAGCAAACCCATTCAAAGACCCTGGCGCAAAAGGCCCTGGCCTACGGTATCCCCGGAGTACAGGTTGACGGAAACGATATACTCGCCGTCTACGTGGCGGTAAAGGAAGCTGTGGAGCGGGCGCGCTCAGGGGGTGGCCCCAGCATGATTGAATGCGTGACCTACAGAATGTCGATGCACACCACTGCTGACGATCCGAAACGCTACCGGAAGGACGAAGAGTTGGAAGAGTGGTCCAAGCGAGACCCTCTTGATCGCCTTCAGAAATACCTTATGGCCAAGGGCCTTCTTTCGGAAGAAGAGATCGATTCCCTAGAGGAAGAGGTCAAGAAAGAGATCAAGGAAACGGTGGCAGCCTACGAAGAGAAACAAAAGGAACTCGGAGATCCCCTGCTCATGTTTGATCACGTTTTTGAGGAACTGCCGCCCCACCTGAAGGAGCAGCGAGAGGAGCTCAGCCGGGAACTGGCAGAGAAAGAAGAAGAGGAACAGAACAATGGCTGAATTGACCATGATTCAAGCGATCAACCTCGCCTTGCATCAGGAAATGGAGCAGGACAATAGTGTAATCGTCTTGGGCGAGGATGTAGGGGTGGATGGTGGCGTTTTTCGAGTCACCGATGGACTGATTGAAAAGTTCGGTAAGGAGCGAGTTATGGATACTCCCCTTGCCGAGTCCGCCATTTGTGGGGTTGCCATCGGCATGGCCGTCAAAGGGCTTCGCCCGGTTTGCGAGATTCAGTTTTCCGGCTTCAGCTATATGTGCATGCACCAGGTGGAAAACCACGCCGTTCGATTGAGAGGCCGGTCAGGTGGGCGTTTTCACGTACCCATGGTACTCCGTGCCCCCTACGGTGGCGGGGTGAGAGCGCTGGAACATCACTCAGAGAGCAAAGAAGCATACTATGCTCACACCCCCGGCCTCAAGATGGTTATCCCATCCAGGCCGCGAAATGCACGAGCCTTGCTGGTGAGCGCCATTCGTGACCCAGACCCGGTAATATTCTACGAACCCAAAGCGGTTTACCGCGCCTTCCGGGAAGAGGTACCGGACGAAGAAGAAGCCTTCCCCCTGGGCAAGTCCGAAGTGGTTCAGGAGGGCAAGGATCTGACCATAATTTCCTATGGTGCCATGATGCGGCCCACCCTCGAGGCCGCGGCAAAACTCCAGGAAAGCGACGGGGTGGAAGCAGAGGTAATCGATCTCTTGACCATTTCACCCCTGGACGATGAGGCGGTAAACCAGTCGGTGCAAAAGACCGGTAGAGCGGTAATTGTCCACGAGGCACATCGAAGTTTTGGTCCCGGGGCTGAGGTGGTGGCCCGTTTGGTGGAAAAATCTTTTCTCTACCTGCAGGCTCCCATTGCCAGGGTTACCGGGTTCGATGTCACAATTCCCCTTTTTCAGAGGGAGAACGATTATCTGCCCAACGTCCACAGAATCTTACGGGCAGCCAGAAAAACGCTGGAGTTTGTTGCTTGAGAGGAGGGGGGAAAACTAAACCACAGAGATGGCAGACCCGCCCGCCTCGCCTGAGTCCGCCTCAGGAGGACGATGCCGGGCAGGGTTCGGAGGACAGAGGACAGACGACAGAGGACAAAAGACTATTGCGAAACCACCAAGATATAAAGTTCAGGAAGGAAATTTACATAGTTAGAGATACTTTGTGCCCTTCGTGTCCTTTGTGGTGCCCCCTATGGACGGATTTTTGATCTGAAGATCAAACAGCAGAACAAGGACCCGCAGAACGAAGAAATAACCTGAAGGAGAAAGCATGCCGAAGGAATTCAAGCTACCAGACCCTGGAGAAGGGATCCACGAAGCAGAGATTGTCGAGGTCCTTGTTGCTGAAGGAGACCGGGTGGAAGACGGTCAACTGATCCTCGTGGTGGAAACGGACAAGGCGGCCACTGAGATCCCTTCACCGGTGGACGGTGTCGTCCTGAGCATTCCAGTTAAAGTGGGAGACGTGGTGAAAGTCGGCCAAGTGCTTATGACGTTCCTGGAGGAGGGAGAAGAAGAAGCTGAGGCCGCCGCGGGCAAAAAAGAGGAAGGGAAAGTAAAAAAAGAAAAGAGAAAGGTTGAGGAAAAGGCTGCAGAAGAAAAGAAGGAAACCAGGCCTAAGCCTGATGAGGGGAGAGAGGAACCGGTACCCGCGGCTCCCTCCACGAGGAGATTGGCTCGTGAATTGGGCGTAGACCTGCGGCAGGTGACCCCCAGCGGACCCCAAGGACAGGTCACTGCTGAGGACGTGCGTGCCTACTCTCAATCAACGGCCAAGGAAGTGAAGGAGGAAAAAGCTCCCGAAAAGGAGATTGAACAGCCGGAGGTTTCACGGCAGGTTCAGATTGCACCGCCGCCCCTTCCAGACTTCAGCAGCTGGGGTCCTATAGAGAAAAAGCCATTGCGTTCCATCAGAAGAGCCACAGCGAATCGTATGGCTCTGGCGTGGTCTCAGATCCCCCACGTAATCCATGAGGATGTGGCAGACGTTACTGAACTGGAAGAATTTCGACGCAAACACCAGGACGAAATCGAGGCCGAAGGCGGTAAGCTGACGCTCACCATGTTTATTCTCAAGGCCGCTGTAGCTGCTCTTAAGGAGCATCCTCGCTTCAATGCAAGCCTCGATCTGGAAAAGGGAGAGATTATTCTCAAAAATTACTACCACATCGGTGTGGCGGTGGCCACTGAACGGGGATTGATTGTTCCCGTTGTCAGAGACGTAGACCGAAAGAGTATCACCGACCTTGCCCTCGAATTATCCGAGCTTGCGGAGCGAACCCGTAAGGGCAATGTAGAGCGGGAAGATCTCGCCGGAGGGACCTTTACCATAACCAATGTCGGGCCACTGGGAGGTACCAGCCTTAGTCCTATTGTCAACTACCCCCAGGTAGCTATTCTCGGCCTTGCTCAGGCACGACTCCAGCCGGTTGTTCAGGGGGACCTGGACAACTACCGGGTAGTGCCGAGACTCATGCTTCCCCTCTGCCTCGGTTTCGACCACCGCATAGCAGATGGAGCTGACGCAGCTCACTTCATCAATGGAATTATTGAGACCCTGGAAAGCCCGGATAAACTCATGATGCATATGTAAAGTCGGAGGAGAAAGAAACCACGAAGGTCACGAAGATCACAAGGCTTCAGATACGCGGGATGTGGGACTTGGCATGGGGCATAGAGCATGGGGTAAAACAAAACGAGATGTCGGACAAGCTCCCAACCCACCCTTGAGACAAGGGGGTTATTGTGGCCCAGGAGTTATTTAAAGTCGCCCTTTCGTAAAAGCGGGATTTTTAAACGAGGAGAAAACCACATGGTGATGGGAGAATTCACCCAGGAAACTGAGGTGTTGGTCATTGGGGGCGGCCCTGGAGGCTATGCCGCAGCCTTTCGAGCCGCCGATCTGGGTTTGAAAGTGACCATAGTGGATATGGAACCCAGAGCGGGCGGAGTTTGTCTCTTTCGTGGCTGTATCCCCTCAAAAACGTTGCTCTACGTGTCTGAATTACTCCACGACGTCAAAGGTGCCAAAAAAATGGGGCTGGACTTCAACGAGCCCCGGGTGGATCTCGACCGTCTCCGCGAATGGAAGGATCAGGTAGTGGACAAGCTGGCACAAGGGCTCGCTCAGTTGAGTAAAAGGC
>JAJDNB010000227.1 GCA_022340905.1 Deltaproteobacteria bacterium
GATCAAATGCCGAAAAGCATTCTCTTCTGGCGTGCTCTGACCCAGTGGGTAGGTGGGTTAGGGATACTGACCATGTTTATGTTAGTTATTTTTAGGGGGGGCAGTCCTCACAAGCTCTTCGGTGCAGAAGGACATAAGATCAACGTGGACCGTCCGGTACCGGGCCTGGCAAACACCATTAGAGTGTTGTTCAGCATCTATGCTGGATGCACTTGTTTCATCGCCTTGGCCTTGTTCGCTTTGGGAATGGGGTTCTTTGACAGCATTTGTCACAGTCTCACGGCTCTATCTACGGGTGGGTTCTCACCACACGACGCCAGCATTGAATACTATCGTTTGCAGGGATATTCGAACTATATTTGGATGGAATACGTTATCATTTTGGGAATGTTGTTGGGAGGCACGAGCTTTGTAATTCACTACCGCGTGCTCAAGGGAAGTTGGCGGGCACCATTTGATAACATTGAGGCGCGATACTGGTGGAGCTTGATTGCTATCTTCGTCCTATTGATTATGTTTGAAAGGATAGTGCGAATCGAACCTCTCTCAGCAAGTGTGGTGGGTTACCGTGGCTTTTTTCACAGAATGGAAGAAGATATCAGGATCGTCCTGTTTCAAGTGGTTTCCATTCTCACCACCACGGGTTTCAGTACCAGGGATATAAACACCCCATTTTTTGGTGAAGCTGCGCGACAGTTTTTCCTGGTTATGATGGTTATCGGTGGTTGCGTGGGATCAACCGCCGGTGGAATCAAAGTTCTTCGTATTGCCATCATGGGGAAATTGATTAGGCGAGAGGCCTACCGGTTACGGGTGCCTCCGCGGGCCATCAATTCTGTTGTCATTGACGGCGAGCTTATTGAACTGGACGAAATTCAGCGGGTCGGTGGGCTGTTTTTTATGTGGATGGTCCTGCTTATTTTCGGCGGCGGGGTAACCGAGTATCTATCACAACACAACGGTTACGTCGCTTTGTCTGGCATGTTTAGCGCCCTGGGCAATGTTGGCCCTTGTTATATACCGGTGGCAGAAATGGGTCAGCTCCATCCCATAATCAAAATAGTTTATATTCTGGGAATGCTGGCCGGACGCTTAGAGATACTACCGGTTCTTTTGCTTTTCAGCCTGAAAGCGTGGAGATCATAAGATTCAAGGTTTTGGAGTGATGGAGTTGTGGAGTACCTGTTTTTGCCCTACTGGACTTTGGATTAGGACCACTTTGGTTAAGCATTGATCCTCTGCTTAAGGAGTAGAAAATGCGTATCGTTGTGGCTGGTGCAGGAGTGACAGGATATCAGTTGATAAAGATGCTGGTGGCCAACAAACACGATGTTGTGGTAGTTGACGTTGACCACGAGGTTTGCGAAGAAGTTTACACAGAAACGGGAGCCATGACCATTCATGGAAGTGCGACCGATATCAAAATACTGGAAAAGGCAGGCTTGAAAAAATCGGACGTAATTCTTTGCCTGGTAAGAAATGATGCCGACAATATTGCCATAGCGATCATGGCCAAAAGTCTGGGGGTTAAGAACATTATTGCCCTTTTAAGAAAACCAGAATACGAACCCGCCTACCGGTCAACCGGCGTCACAACCCTCATTAGTATAACTGACCTGTTGCTTCATCAATTAATGATGGAAATAGAGCAACCCAAGGTTAAAAAGATTATGCCCCTGGGGGGCGGAAAAGCAGATATCTATGCTGTGGAGATACCACCGGGCGCGAGAAGCATAGGAATGACCGTCCGAGAGATAACCCAACAAAAGAAATTCCCCAAAGAATGTGTATTCGTGGGCATATACCATGAGAAGAGTGATAGCTTTTGCATTCCCCGGGGTGACCATGACCTCAGAGAATGGGATACGGTATTTCTGGTGTCAAATAGCTCGTTCATTAAGCCTGCAACAGATTTTTTGACAAAAGCCTGACCTGCCAAAAGCCTCAATGCAAAACAGTAATCTGTTTCCTCACTAGCCGCTGCTGGCCGCCAGCTGCCCGCTGGATTGGCACTAGCTTTGCATGAAAAACTACATTGCACTAACACGAGCATTTCAGTCATTTTTATCGCTGCGAGCGATAGCCCCATCTTGAAGCTAAAGGTTTGTAGATCGTGGATCACTGCCGACGAGAGTATTCCAGAATTGACGTATCCTGGCCTGTTAGTATCTTTACTTCTGCGGGATTAATAGACGGACTCATCAAAAACATTAGCATTGGAGGAGCTCTCATCAACTGCAAGAGTTTGCCCGACCTAGATGAAACTTTTAATCTGACCATTGAGATCCCTCATTATTTCTTCCCCGTGACGGCCAAAGTAAAGAAAGTAAGACTGAATATATATGACAGTGAAGGCAGCAATGAGTCGCCATCATATGATCTGGCAGTTCGTTTTATGGATATGTCCGAAGCTGACAATAAGGTTTTCCACGAAGCCATTGATGGGGCTTTTAGAACAGAAAGGTCAACTACTCCAGAAAAAAAAGAACACAAAAAGAGATCGAATAGAATTGACAACAGCCTGCTCATGACCGTTGAGAAACTCTCCATTGCCAGTGGACGTTCATTTAAAGAATTACTAGAAGAAGCCCTCAAGGATCTCATCCAAAAGTACGAAAAATCAGGCTCCAAAGATCGATCCCTACAGGCTTAACCCCCATACCATCGGGAACTTCACCGGTTGCACGAACATCTCTATAGCCCCATGTGGGGATAATCCATTACCTGTTGTTTTTTCGATTATCCTTTACTGTTTACCTGTTACTATTTAGTTTTGTACTATATTGAGTGAGACTGGGGACGGTTATTATGCAGCTGAAATTGAACATACTTTTGAGGGCTACTGCTGTTCTTCTTGTTGGTCTCTTGTTCTCGTGCATTACCAACAAACACCATGATAAGAGAAGCCACTCTCAAATCCATCATCTGGTGATTCTCCACACCAATGACACCCACGGACATCCAGTTAAGTTTTTCAAGTATCCTGCGCCGGATGTTGGCGGACTTCCCGCTCGGGCGACAGCAGTAAATATGATTAGGGAAAAGAACAGGAATATTCTTATCTTAGATGCGGGTGATATCAACACAGGTCAGCCGGTGTCCAACCTGTTCAAGGCCAAGCCGGATATCGAAGGTTACAACTACATTGGCTACGATGCAATGGTGCTCGGAAATCATGAATTCGATAACCCAATAGGTGTGCTCAGAGAACAAATGGAGTTGGCAACATTTCCTTTTATCTCTGCCAATATCAGGACCAAAGGAGGGGAACATCTGGCTAAGCCTTTCATCATAAAAGAAATTGATGGCCTGAAGGTGGCCATCTTGGGTCTGACCACTAAGGAAACCGCAATCATAGGGAACCCTCAGTACACTAGGGATCTTGTGTTTGAGGATGAGATTGAAGTTGCCAAAAGGTTCGTCCCGGAGTTGCGGAGGAAGGCTGACCTTGTTATAGCTCTTGTTCACATGGGGATCTACGACTCCCTCAGTAAAGGCTCCAAGAGATTGGCTCACGAGGTGAGTGGTATTGATCTCATTGTTGACGGACACAGCCACACGCAACTTGACGCTCCCATAGTTATTACCCATCCCGTAACGGGTCATAGAACACCAATAGTCCAGGCATGGAAGTGGGGCTTAATCCTGGGCAAGGTCGACCTATTTGTTCAGAACAAGAGAGTGATTGATTACCGATTTGAACCCATTCCCATTAATCTCAAGGAAGTGGAGAAAAAACCTGATGGAGCCAAGGTGTATCATTTCATTGGGGACGAAATCCCCGAGGATTCAAACCTTTTGAGACTGCTGGAGCCATACGTTTCTAAAGCGGAAATGACTCTGTTCAAGGTTATAGGTCGGGCGGAAGCAACCTTTTTTTATGATGGTGTAAGAGAAGAGGAAAATCCTCTAGGTGACCTGGTTGCGGATTCCATGCTTTGGTACACTAAGTATCTGGGAACGGATTTTGCCGTGCAGAACGGGGGAGGCATACGTGCCGATCTTGCCGAGGGTCGTCTAACAGAGGCGATGATCTACGAAACACTTCCATTCGACAGCACGGTGGTTGTGTTGACCATGGACGGCAAAAGTGTCCAATCTCTCTTTGAATACATGGCCACGTTCTCAAATGGTCAAGGTGGCTTTCCACAGGTCTCGAATGGCGTATCAGTGATATTCGACAAGAGCAAAAAGAAATGTGCACAGGCTTTGATAAACGGTCACCCTCTTGATAAGAGCAAGACCTATAAAATTGCCACTAATTCCTATCTGGCGGCTGGGGGAGATGGATACAAGATCTTTCTCAAGGCCATGGATATTTATGATAGTTCCATGTTTCAGAGAGACGTCCTCATTGAATACATCGAACATCTTGGGGGTAAAATCAAGCCGCAAACCTCTGGCAGAATACAAATTGTGGACGAAGAGGGACCGGTTGAATTACTGCGGGAGGCCTCTTAGCCAAAGGCGAAGCCTTGAAGCATATCATTACCCCAAGCACCAGCAGCAAAGTGAGAGACAAATGAAAAACAGAGGACGAGAAAAGATTCCTGGCGCCGGCAGGAGTAGCTTTGCCCTTGTGGAGCAAGATAGGGTCTTTGGTGAACTTGAACTCCACGGGGGGATGCGATTTCTCGATTTGGGCTGCGGTAGGGGCGAATACGCAATCGAAGTCTCCGAGATCGTTGGAACTCGGGGAATGGTATACGGTATCGACCTGTGGGAAGAAGGGATACATCAGCTGCGGAAAGAAGCCTTGGCCAGAGGAAGCAAAAACATCGAGGCTCTGGTTGCCGATGCGGAAAAGAAAATACCTCTGGCGGACAGAAGCATTGATATATGTTTCATGGCTACGGTATTTCATGATCTCGTTCTGGCGAACACCTTCAAAGGTGCTCTTCAAGAAATATCCAGAGTGCTCAAAAAGGAAGGAATTCTGGCAATCCTCGAGTTTATAAAAATCGATGGCCCCCCCGGGCCACCTTTATCGAGCAGATTGACACCTGAAGAGATTGAGGAGAGGGTTATCCTATACGGTTTCGAGAGGGCAGGGCTCAAAGAAGTGGGCCCCTACAATTATCTGATACGTTTTGTAAAACGTTGATCCCACCGTTGACCAACAGGATCATTACAGTAGGTTATCCTGCCAGATCAAAACACCGGCCGGGACCAAAGATTGATGTGTTCTGGCCTTGGTGCAATGTTACTGTTCTTTTCCCATACACTTGCCACTGGCCTTGTGGACCGTCGTTTAACATCCCAGTTTGCTCATCGATCCCAATGAGAAGCAACCCTGGCAAGAATTCCTGCAAGTGAGATAGCCAACTCTGTCCAAAAGTTTCGTGGTGAGGTATGACGCAGGCTCCAGGAATGAGTCCCAACCCCTCGTACACTTCATTTTTAAAAGGGTCATAGTAGTGCTCACATAACACCATAGCTCCGGCACTACTCCCCCCAAGCACAGCCCCCATCTCATAGGCGGCAAGCATGGCCTGCCAACTGGCACTTGCCCTCAAGCATTGCTCCAAGTAGTGGGGAGAACCACCTAACATATAGATCATTCTTGACCGACGCAAGATTTCGACCAAGCCGTGGTCATCTGCAGATTTTCTGTCGATAAGAGGCAAAGCAGTTACATTGGTCGCCCCCAAAGATCGAAACCACTCCATTCCGTTATTGCCGGCATTGTGATGGTCATTTGCCGGAGCGGCCGCCGCTGGAACGATGCTGATTAAGGCATGAAGTCCACCCGCCAATTCGATGGCGCGTCTATCCACCGCGTCCATACCTCCTGCGAACTCACCACCGCCTTCAAGCAGAATGTAACCCATGTACGTTCTCTCTCAAGCAAAGAGGAGCAGGGCAGAGTAGATCGTTCAAGTCATCCATTAAAGATTTAGTCAAATGGTTGATTGGTCAAATGGGAAATTAGGCGAATCGTTAATTTGCCATTGTGACCATTCATAACCATTTGACTATATGACAAATTGACGATTTGACTTGCGATCAGCTGCCCGCTGGTATCTCAGACTCTGATTTCCACTTTGCCCTGTAGGTATTTCTTTACCTCAGCAATAGGAACTTCTCTTCGGTGAAAGATACCGGCAGCCAGGGCCGACTCGGCTTCTGTGCAGGTAAAAACTTCATGAAAGTGTTCCACCCGTCCCGCACCGCTAGAGGCGATGACCGGAATTGAAACAGCCTCGCTCACCGCATTGATCAGCTCGAGGTCAAAGCCGAGGTTGGTTCCATCCCTGTCAATACAATTCAACAATATTTCTCCTGCACCAAGCTTCTCGCACACCTGGGCAAGAGTAATTGCATCTAAATCCCTGCCTTCACGGCCCCCTTTGATGGTGCACTCATACCAGCAATAACCTTCACCGTTTGGGCCAGGGACGGTCGTTTGGATCACCTGGTGTTTGACCTCATCAGGCGATTTTACATAAACCCTTCTGGGATCGATGGAGATTACAACCGCCTGGTTACCATAGACGCGCGATATCTCTTCGATGGAACTAATCCCCGCTTTCTTGCCCATTCTCAGATATTCTTCCACAATCAACACAGCATCGCTGCCAATTGAAACCTTGTCTGCCCCTGACCTGAAATATTCGGAGGCAACCTCAAGGGCCCGGTATTTTTGGCCGTGTTTGTCTCTGTAATCCCTAATACCCCCTCCTATAGTCAGAGGTACAAAAACATTCTTGGAGGTTTGACGGAGTACCTCCAACATTGGCATGTCTTCCAGAGGGAAATCTCGGAACCCGGTGATATTTAAGAAAGTGATCTCATCTGCCCCTTCTTGATAATATCGCCTCGCAAGTTCAACCGGCTTGCCAAAGTTCCTTACTTCACCCTTTTCTCTGACGTCGTATTGATCACCCTTGGTTACAACCAGGTCCCCCTTGTCGTTCGCACGAACATCCAGACAAGCTACTATCCGCTTGGCAAGTCTGGTTTTATTTTCTGGCGTCACAGGCATGGCTGCTTCGCCACTGGCTTTAAGGAAATTTTCCAATATTCTGAGGCCAGAACTCCCACTTTTCTCCGGATGGAACTGGGTGGCAATGACATTGCCTATCTGAATCGAACTGACGAATTCACATCCATAATCGGTGGTGGTAAGAACAGTGGTTTCATCCTCGGAGACCACGTGGTAAGAGTGGACAAAATAAAATTTCTCGTCCCCGCCAAATCCGGCAAAAATCCGGGAGGGTTTCTTGATATTTAGACCATTCCAGCCGATGTGAGGTACCGAAAGATCGATGTCGAACCTTTTCACTACCCCTGGAATGAAACCTAAACCCTTGACACCGGGAGCTTCTTCGCTGCTTTCGAATAGGGCCTGCAAACCCAGGCAAATTCCCAAAAAGGGCCGGCCCGAGTTAAGGTAATCTTTGAGGACTTCGACATATTTCTTTTCATTCAGCCTGTTCATCATGCTACCGAAGGCTCCTACACCAGGGAAGACCAGCCTTTCGGCAGCCGCGATGTCTTCAGCCCTTTCGACAATCTTTACCTTCTCACCTAAACTCTCGATGGCGTTGATAACGCTCCGTACATTTCCAGCACCGTAATCCAGAAAAGCTATCATGTCCTATCCCTCTATAGACCCTCCAGAGAAATATCATGCAATGGTGCTTCTTATAACACTACAGTGAGAAAAACAAGTCTTTAGCTTGACTGGTTTTTCCCCCTTTTTATAAGTCCACCTTTCATCCTGCCTCCATAATTTTGTTAAGTTCCTCGCGGCAGGTTTTTGCAAAGTCCTCGGGATAATGGTTGTTGATCCAGCGTTGCTGAAATTCACTGAAGCCTCCCGGAGACTGAGGATGCCTGGGGAAAAAACAGTAGAGAAGACGTTGGTCCCGATTAGAACTGTCCATCCTCTTGGATATTTCTAAAACATTGAATATTTCCACACCCAGATGGTCCAATATTTTCATGGTGAGGAAGATGGCACCATCCAGGGAACGGCGAACACCCGTGTGGGCCTCCATTATGTTGCCGCACTGGACTTTAGACATAATCTGAATTTCTCCTTGATGGCGCTGGGCTTTGGGCACAAAGACAATAACGTGTTCGTCCTGGTAAATACTGAGATCATGTGCTCTATCTCTTCGACCGTCGAGCCTCTTGTTACCTTGAATCGCCCGGAGGTATGTCTCAAAAAATGGCTTGCCGGTTTTTTCTTGGTATGTATCACCGAATTGAGCAATCCTGTCACCCTGGGCATAGGTTGGCATGGAGCAAAAACTTGTCTCGTTTTCGCCGTCTACATACAAATCCATATCACTCCGCACCAGGGCAAACTGCTGATGTATCTGCTGATGTGAACCACCGAGTCTATAGCCCGAGGCGGAGAGATCAAAGCCATAATTTTGCCCCCAAATAACTGTGTTGAAAGGCAATCTAGTCCCTGATTTATTGCGCTCTTCTATGTTGCCCAGAATTAGCCGCCGTAGGGTTTCCAAATCATCGCTCGTTAATCTTGCCCTTTTGGTTGGTAAGGGCAATCCTAGTTCAGCTGCGAGTTGAACGTATATCCTCTGGTAATAGAGATGGCGCAGAGCAGAAAGATCATCTAAGGTGAGCGCACTGATGCTGTAGCGAATAGCATCGTGGGCCATATTTGCGGCGTAGTGACCCCAGGGAATATAACTGTTTTCACGGAGGTACTCCCATACGTGTGCGCCACCTTTGTATTCTCCCACAATGGGACTTTTGCCTTGTGCTCCCGGAATCAGTACCATCTGTCTCTTGTAGACGTCGGGCAGAGATGGATTATTAGAAACCAGCTGAAATAACTGGTGGTCTAAGATGGATGGAGAGACGCAGCCAGAGTTATCCTTTCTATAGATTCGCCCGGAAACAGTATTGGTGGTGTCCTCATAGACAAACTCGCATGATTGCTCAGCCAGAGAAACTAGCAGTTTAGGATCAGTCGAAGAAGCGGCAAGAGACAGGAGTTCTGCTCGCGATTGAGTTTCAAGGGTGCTGTCAGCTCTCTTTTCATCGGATCTCTCAGAGAATTCCCGGAAGGGATTGCATTTATCCACGCTCTGGTCAGCCTTTGATTTGAGAATAAAGGTTGCCCCCATAAAGGGAAAAGCATTGGGAATTTCGAAAATCGATGCACCTGAGGAAACCTCTATATCCCCCTCAGGGAAATTGTCCGCATTATCGATTGTTTCCTCATTTGAAGTACGGCCTAAGTCAACAATGTAGTCATTTTCCCGCAAATTGATGGCCGTGAACCTAGGTTTGTGGATGCCGTAAACGAATTTACCCGAGGGAGCGACACAGGTGCCGGGAAAGATATCCTTCATTGCCTTTCCTTTCTCACAGTCTAAATAGTATCCATAAGTGATGGAATACCAGTTAAATCGTAGGTATGTCAATTTGATTGAAAGACAAAACGACAGACTTTGGTTTGGCCTTATCACTGACGAAATTTGGCGTTTTGGGACCAGATTTGCCCATCAACATCTGTATGTTCAATATTATTCGAAAAAGATAAGTATTTGGAATAAGGCATATTTCTTCGCATTTTATGCCTTTGGCATCAATTGTGCTCAAAGGGAAAGGCAAGAGCGAGAATAGACGCTCTGTAGAACGTCTCCAATCGCAAGGGGAGGAAAGAAAAATGCTACCAGAAACAAAGTCAACAAGCAGGGCGCAGGTTAAATGGCCTGTCACCATGAATACGGATGAGGGGCCTGCAGATGGGGTCATAATAAATATTAACAGCCAGGGTGCTTTTATTCGTTGCCGCAGACCGTTGCGGCTAACCGAAACTTGTAACCTCACCATCGAATCTTCCGAGCGCCAGATCGAAAATGTGCTCGCGGAGGTTGTGTGGACCAACATTTACGGACCGGACGACGACCTAAGCCCCCGCGGTATGGGAGTCCGCTTTACGGCCTTGCCGGAAGAGGAGCAAAAATTCCTCCGAGGACTAATTAGGATGATCCAACAGAAGGGTGGGGTTAGAGAAATATCTGAGGTTCCGAAAACAGACCCAGATCAAGTTCTGGAAACAGACCCAGATCAAACTGTCGAGATATTACATTGAACTCATTCTGTTGTTTAGCCAAGAAAAGGACAGCGGAGTTTTTCACTCCCTTGTCCTTTTTTTGTTTCTTTCCATCTATAGTCCCAACTACAGCAGCTATTAAGCCACTCTGGCATGTTTCCTGCAGAAGTGCTTCATTGAAGGGAATCACGCCTTTTTTTAAATCAGTCGCGATTTTACCTGATCCGGTCGCCACTGATCACGGCTGAGGTAGACTGCGAGGAGAAACTGCTCATGGGTTCCAGTAAAGACAGACGCCAACACCCCAGGACTTCTGTAGATTGGCCCGCCATGGTCATAACGCCTGGGGCCTGCATAGGAGGTGAAATAAAAAACCTTAGTCCTGCAGGTGCCTTCTTCCACTGCTTTACCGAACCTGACCAGGGCCAACCTCTGCGGCTAGTCTTCAGGGATCCACTTCGCAAGAAACTTGTGGTGGTGACAGCAGAGTTGGCATGGTCAAACATCCACCATTCTGATGACATAAGTTCTTGCGGAATAGGAATCGAATTTACCAATACCCTAGCAGAGTTCTTTCTCGATACTTGGACCTCTGAAAGTCTCCAAGCCACTGCCTGAAAAATACACAACGCTTTGATATTTTAAAAAAAGTTGAAGCAAAATGATGCTCTCAGGAAGCGTCTCTCTGTGGCGAGGACTTGCAAATGACGCAAGGATTTGAAAGGCGGTTGGAACCACGAATTGAGATTAAATGGCCGGTTACAGTCTTAACCATGCAGACGACTATTGAGGGTGAAATCCACAACCTTAGTCCCTCCGGGGCGTTTATCTCTTGCAAGGCTGTCCCTCCTTTGGAAAGTAGTTTCTTCATTATAATTAAACCTCCCGAACGCCAAACAATCAGCGTCGCAGGCAAGGTGGTGTGGTCAACTACCCTGCAGACCGGCGAAAGTAACGCCAGTCTTGGAGTAGGTGTCCAATTCACCAATATTACCCCGGGAGATCTCAGATTTTTGATCCAATTGGTTAAAACGTACAACAACAATAAAAAAACCAGCAGGAGAGTACCTGAAGAATAATTCGACTTTTTAATCCTTCCTAATTTTAGTAATCCATTGGTTCCTGACATCTCACGCCTTACTTTTCCTATAAAAACTGACATCTCCAACTATGCCTGTTCAGAGATTGTCAATCAGCATTAATTCTTGTAGAGTTTGTCATATGCGTGAAAGGGAATACTTCATTTTTCGCCCTGCCGAGGAAGCTGATCTAGAGTTCATTAGCAACCTATCTGCTCATGTCTTCTCGAGGTACGGGCGGTATGAGAAAATTGTCCCCGCTTGGTTCAAGGAGCCGGCTGTGATTACGGAAATCATTGCGCAGCAGAGTGATGCCCTAGGTTTTGCCATGCTCGTACTGGAACGCCAAAAGGTATTTATCCATAGGGAAGCACATCTCCTGGCAATCGGTATCTCCGTGGAGCATCAGAAAAGAGGTGTTGGTACTGCCTTGCTTGAGCATATGGAAGACATAGCGCGGGAGTACAATGCTGTTGAGATGAATCTCTGGACTGCAGTTGATAATGAGCCAGCTCTTGCCTTCTTTCACAAAGCGGGCTTCGAAATCGAAAGATTTGAAAATGGTTATTATCCGAAAGGTCAAGCGGCGCTGTCTATGAGTAAGAGGCTTGAGGACACATAGTGGAACCTAGCCGTCCCATATTACACGAGCGATTCTAGTTGCGCTGCCATGGGGAGGAGACCGAAGATTCCCCCTGTATGAACAAATATGACTTTATTGCCGAATACTTTGGGGTTCCGCTTCAATTCCTGGGTCATTCCGTAGAACGCTTTGCCAGTATAAACGGGATCGAGAATTATGCCCTCAGTGCGTGCCAGGTCAACCAGAAGAGAGAGTACCTGAACACTTGCTTTTCCGTAGCCCTCTCCTACATAGCCATCAACTATGTGAATATCTTCTAGGGGAGAGAATGGGATTTCCAGTTGGTAGTTGGCCATGGCGGTATTGCAGATTTCACTAACCACCTTGGTGAAATAATTCTTATCGTTGCAAACGTTGATTCCTACCACCCGAGCCTCAAGTCCTAACAACTTGACTCCCAAAACAAGTCCTGCTGTAGTACCCCCCGAACCTGTTGCATGAACGATGGTGGTGGAACCATTACCCTTTTCCAATAAACCTTTTGGATCTTTGGCCAACTCCTCCACCATGCGGACATAGCCCCACGCGCCCAAGGCGTTGGAGCCCCCTTCTGGTATAATGTAAGGGGTTTTGCCAGATGCCCGAAGTAGTTCAGCCTCGCGCTCGAGTATCTCAACGCGGCGGCCATACTCGTCAAATGTAAGCCAGATGATCTCCGCACCAACCAGACGATCCAGTAATATATTTCCCTCGAGCGATGGCGGATTTGCCGGGTTACGGGTGCGCAAGAGCAATCGCGTTTTAATTCCCAATTTGGCAGCGGCGATTGCCGTTGCCCTTGCATGGTTTGACTGTGCCGCCCCACATGTCAGTACCGTGTCACTACCCCTCTGCAGGGCATCGGCAAGGAGGAATTCAAGTTTTCTTACCTTGTTGCCCGTAAGTTCAGCGCCGGTTAGATCATCTCGTTTGATGTGGACCTCCACACCCATTTCCTCGCTTACATGTATGAGGGGTTCGAGAGGTGTGGGAGTCCGAGCCAAATCTACCCGGACGGGGTAGGGGATATCTCGCCTCTTTTCCTGCATTTCCTTCTCCTTAACCCAAAACACCAAATCCCAAGCATCAAGATTCGAGGTTTCAGGTGTCGGGTGTCAGGAGTCAGGAGACAAAGCACAAAGGCTGAAACCTGGACACTGAAACCCGAAAGTTTAGTCAGCGTGATCGGAAATTTCAGGTACTTTAGCGCGGCAAATAAAATTATATGTTAACCCCATGAAAGGTCTTTGCTGCAATGACAATTGTTTAGCCTGTTTATAAAAATCCACTCAAACCGCTGGAGAGTTAAGAGTAACACATCTCGGCAAGGTGGTACACCAAGGTCAAATTGAGGAACGGAAAGAGGAGAGATGCACATGAAGCGCTACGGCTTGATCGTGTTATCTACAGCAGTGTTGTTTTCACTTTGCTCATGTGGGCATTATGTAAAATCGTATGCGAAGCCAGACATCCACCTCGAAGTCAAAAGTCTGGGAATAATGCCTTTTTCTAGCAACATCCCCGAGGTAGGAAATGTGGTGAGTGACACCATAGGAGCTGGTTTTCTTGCATCGGGCTTCAAGGTTGTGGATCGCACCCATATTGGAAGAATTCTTCAGGAGGAAGACGTCAGTTACCTGGAGATTGATTCCCCCGATTACATCAAGATAGGTAACTTGGCTGAGGTCAACTTTCTGTTGGTTGGGAATGTTGCCTTCTCGAGTGCCACAGTGCGGTTGATCGACACGAGAACGGGGGAAAAGCTCATAATCACAATCTTTCGACCGAGTTGGATCACTGAAGGTGGTTCCGCGGTTGATATCGGACAATGTCTGGCGAAATCAATAAGCAAGGAACTAAGGAAGGCCGGTAAGCTTTGATTGCAGAAAGAGTTTCTGGAGTCAGCCTTTAGATTTCGGCTTTCGGCTGTCAGGTTTCACTTGTGACAGCAATGGTAGTCTGCGAGGAACTTTCGCCAATACTAGACGCAAAATCTGCCAGCTCCAACGAATTTTGAGATGGAATGTAACCCCAATGCATCCCATGCATGCGATTCGACACCATGTTGGACATAAATTCCAATATTGTGCGGGCTGAGGCGCTTGCTAGTGGTTGATCTAATAATTGGAGCATCTGTGTTTGCAGTTCCAGCTGGAATTTCAATCCTTCCAAATCTCTGAGTAGTAAAATAATCTGGGGCACGTCTATTTGTCTTTTTTGACCGCTCGCCTTACTCTCCCACTTCTTTCTGAAGCTTTTAATTTTTTGATGCGACGACGAGATCAACAACTGGCGGTCTTTGGCGCTCATAGGTATGCTCAGGCTGGTTAACCGCTGCTCTATTTCATCGGCCAACCGTTGCCTTTCGTCAGAGGCGATTTCTTGAAACATTTTCTTGGCACCGTCACGAATGTGGACGTTCACAGACTTAAACAACCTTTGATTCTGAACCACTTTTTCATTGAACTCTCTTACTGCACTATTCCAGAAGGCCTCATTCACAGCAGGGAACCGTTCCTGTTCTTTACCCCTGTGAGCTCTCATTTCGTTGATTATGCCGGTCACCATCCTGGCTGTCCTTTCGAAAAGGGGCAATCCGGTAACCACCCGGTAAATGATGGCGACAATAGCGTGCCAATCCTGTAGGTGTAATATTGTGGGCAAATCGTCATAGAGATGAGCGAGGAGGGTATTGCTGACAAAGTGGGAGGGTGTGGCGTACTGAGGTGTACCACCTAACGGCGGCTGATCTATATTCCTTTTGTCTGACTCTGGCAAAATCACTGCAGTTTCAACATCGATAAGTCCTATTTTGTACTCTTGGGGATAGGCGAGAAAACTCGGATATTTGTATTTATTGCCAGCTACCAACATGTTGTCTGGTTTCAAATCTCTCATCGCCACCTTCTTGTCATGCAAATGGGCTAGCAACTCGAGGAGGTTTGCGATAATTCCCTCCATATAACCTTTGTTTTGGACGAATGCCGTATGGTGAATCGATTTCCTTACACTGTCTCGGTACCTTTGAATATCGCTCACGTCTTCATTGACAATTCCGTCTAAAAGTCTATTTACCCCCACAATGAATTCTGCACTCATTCCCTCCTCTGCTCGTTTTATTCTTTCGCCCACTAAATGGATAAAAAACCATGTCTTTACCTGTTCGAGGGAGGGAGTGGACGGGAGGTCGAATTGTTTTATCAGAGTATTTAATTCGGCTTCATATTGTTTGTAGAGTCTGTCAATGTGCAGGAAAAAAGGGATGTTTTCACTTCCATATCTGTCCTCAAACTTTCGGTAATCTCCCACAACTTCAGAATTTCTTTTGATTTCATCATAGACTTTTTTTTCGGTGTCATGAAAAGCTTGGATAATATGACTAAGAAAATAGTATTTCGACAAATCCATGAAAAAAACGAAACTTTCACCAATACGCAAGTATTTTTGCAGCTCAGAAAATATATCCAGAAATTTTAGGTAATCATCACTTTTATCCTCGGGCGGCTGGTCGCTTTTTGGGTCGAATGGTTGTATCAGCTTCAAGATTAATTCAGAGCTTGGAATGATGCAATCCTCCATTGAAAGTCATTTTACAATACGTCTTTCATTCTTGAGAATGTCCATGTACTCAGCCAGATCGTCTATCGGAATTGGAGGTACCTTGATGACCAGGTGATAATCGTAAATTACATAAAAACATTTACTTCTGCTGCCCGATTCTTCTCCGATAGGGCCAATAGTCATCCGTCTAGAGTGCCAATCCCCATCTTTCATTACTCGTAGTTCATAAATGTAATTGGGAGCAAAAGAAAGGGAGTCTATCAAGCGGATTTCTCCCGGGCTTTCGTTCAAGACTTTCAGACTATGTTTGTATATACCCAGAAAGAAACGGACTATTGTCTCTTTCAACTCCAGGTCCCGATCACGGAGAGGCCTGGAAGTCTCGAGGGATAATGGAGATTCACTGGCTGTTTTGTTGTCGACCTCTTTTTCGCCTCTCAAACTACGTTTTGTCGCCTTCACAATCCTAAAACAGATGGAAAGCTCAATAACAACAATCCCCACAGGTATTACCCACATAACCGTCGACACGAAGGCAACATTAGATGCTACTGTCAGTCCAGGAACAGCCAGAAGAAGTACTCCCGCCAGCAGTCTTATGTGCTTTCTGGTTTTGTCTATGGATTGCTTTTGAATCTGAAGATACTTTTGATCTCGCCTCTGAACATCTCTTACCGATCTGATAAGGATCACTTCAGCAATGGGTTCAAGGATATTGGCAAGCATGAGGATGGAAACAATTTGAGCCAAAACTAATGTGGCAATAGTGAGCCAAATGGAAAGCTCTTTTTCAAAAGATAATCTCTCTTTGGCAAAATAAAACGCAGCCACGGGTATCAACAAAGTAATTATGTTGGTCAATCTGTAGAGGCACTGTTTGTCCAATACATTCTGAACATTGAAAGCCCACTCACAGAATGTCCTTCGCAAAATCCCATAGGTCCACCGCCAGACAAATAAACTTGCCACGAAGATAGCGATAGAGATGGCATAGGCCTCTAGGGTGTTTCCATATTTTGTGGTGTAGAGAAAATCCATCTCTTCAAGTGATTGCAAAAAAAAAGCCAAGTTCAGGACACGGCATTCTTTCGCAAGTTTGCTATCTGTGCGCTGAAATCTGGTGTGAGTCTTGCAGAATTGTTATGGAAAACGTGTTTGGGAATAGAGCGCCGAATTCTGAGACAGCCCTACCGGAAGGCCGATTGGACGACAATCTGTAACAATGGCTGATTGAATTGGAAGGGAGGCAGGAAATGTATTTGAGAAAAACATTTCATATCTTTGTCGTGGTAATAGCAACCGTCATGGTCCTTCTCCCCAGCAGCTCTTCTGCGGAAGAGATTGCTGTCAATTCCGAGCTATACGGTTCCTGGAGCGCTCTAAATCTGGAGCAAAACGGATTGAAAGCAAATTTAATCCTCATCATCGAAGAAGACCAAGTAATTGCTCACAACACTTGTTCTTTTAGAGGGTACAGTGTTGTAGCCCAAACCTCCTCGCCAGCAGTAATAACTTCTAATGAGATCCGGATTCTTCGATCAAACATGGCCATGGAGGAATACAGCCCCGGCTTCCTTCAGTGCAAAGCGTCGATTAAAGCGGCTAATATGAAATATAAATTGCGCGACGGTAAGCTTTTTCTCGATGTGCCCGAGGAGAGAGAGACACTTGAACTTTCGAGAGCTGACGTGCAATCACAGGCAACAGTAAAAACGAAAGGTCCGCAGCCTGAGTTGGACTACACCAAACAGGGAATTATGTATGCAAAAAAGGGAAATTATCAAGAGGCCATCAAAGCTTACGATAAAGCTATTGAGGCAAACCCCAGTTACGTTATTGCTTACTACAATCGCAGTGTTGCCTACACGAAAGCCGGTCAGTATGAAGAAGCCATTAATGACTGTAACAAAGTTTTACAGCTTGATCCTCTGCATTCAAATAGCTATTACACTCGCGGAGTGTCATACTGGCATCTAGGATCCAAAAATCAAGCTATTAAGGACATGCAAGAGGCCGCCAAACTAAAACATAAAGAAGCGCAGGACTACTTAACATCAATGGGAATAAAATGGTAGGCGGCTTCAACCGATCCCGCATCGCGTACTGTCTGCGCCCGGTTTACAAACTGGCAAAAAAACATTTGCGTGCGTGGTGACCCAAGGGCATGGTATAAAGACATATTTTAATAAGGGTCTAGCCATGTATCGCACCCTGGATACCTACACTATTCAGCCCTCCGAACGCATTCACTGGCATATGGTGGAGAACTTTAGCCAACTGCTGGAAGAGCAAAATTTGCTTGCCGATTTTAGAGAGTGTCTTGAAGCTTTAGCAGATCGAAGATTTGAATTTACCACGAGCTGCACCTACAGAAATTATAAGAAATTTTTTTTGGCCTTTTACCTAGCTTTTGGTCCTTTTACTGCCGAAGTGTCCTTCAATGAAGACTACCATCCAGATGGTTGCGGCTATAACACTACGGTAAATTTTAGGGTAGATGGGGATGGTAATTATGACTTTGCACTGGTGAACATTTTAGCTGCCGGAGAAAGTCAACAGATATCCGAAGAGTATGAAAAAAGAAAATCTAATCCCCAACCCCCATTCGAACCTAATTGCCAAAAAGAGGGGAAAATCTACAATTGGCATAAATACGATTAAACGAGCAAGCTGCCTAAAAAGACCTTGAAGTTAATCAGAGAACACCTCCTTCTGCTTATCATCTGCCTGGGTATTCTCCTTGCCTGGTTCCAGCCTGAGCCGGGAAAATTCTTGAAGTATTGGGGGATGGCGAATCCCCTTATTATAGCAATCTTCTTGTGCCAGGGTCTTGCATTCGAAGGAGGGGAATTACATAGCGGACCCCAGTTGGTTAAAGCCATCGGCTGGGGATTTATCATCTCTCAGATCATGGGACCTCTGCTGGCCTATGCGTCAGTCCGTTTACTCAACTTGCAGGCTGATAACTTTATAGGTTTCATGGTCATCTGCAGCATGGCTCCCACCCTGGTCTCAGGGATCGTTCTGGCAGAAAGGGCAGGGGGTGACAGTGGTACAGCTCTCGTCCTGGCGGTGGGACTTAACCTTTTAGGAATTCTGACCATACCCCTCAACCTGCAGTGGTCCTTGGGGGCGATAGTTCGTTTGGACACGGCGGGACTTCTTCTAAAACTGGTGCTCCTCGTATTAATTCCCGCTGCAACAGGTCAAACCATCAGAAGGCTCCAACCTGTCTGGGTCGAACAGCGGGAACCAATTGTCCGCACCGCTCCAATTGTGGCATTGGGGCTAATCGTCTATCTCTCCTGCTCGTCGCAAGTAGATCGCCTCAAAGGGTTGACCCTCACCCATTTAGGCACGTTGCTCTTGCCGTCGGTAACAGTACATCTCCTACTTCTCATTGGTGGATACACAGGTGCGAGGTACCTCCTCCGCCTTCAGGAACCAGCCTGCCGCTCCGTGGCCATTGTTTGTTCTCAAAAAACCCTGCCAATTGCAATTGCCGTCTGGTCCATCGCTTTTGCCGATGTCTATCCCTTGGCGGTCCTTCCCGCGCTGGTCTTTCACCCGAGCCAAATCCTCTGCGATGGGACGCTAGCCACTTTTTGGAAAAAAAGACCGGGACAAAAGACTGCTCAACCAAACTGATTTTCTTAAGGCATAGTTTTCCTTCAAAATCTGTCTGTTGTCTGCATGATTCTTGCACGTGTACCGTGCCCATAAACCAAAAAACGAGAATCAAACGAGTTACAATGAAAGTCGACAAATTCAAAAGACAAGCCACCCTTCGGGTAAGTACGGGTGGCAATTTGGATGTAAATTTTTTTCTAAATTATTCGAGCGAAGAACGGCTGAGCAGGGAACTCATCATTGATGTTCTAAATTCACAAAGGAGTTTTATACCTTTGGAAGATGTTCTCAAGGACGAGATTCTCATGATTGGTAAGAACAGATTTATGGAAGTGGAACTGTTGGAGCGGGACCTCTTACCAGAAATACTTGAAGGTCACGAGATTCCGGTACAGGTAGAACTAATCAATGGCGACACATTAGAGGGCAGTTTCTTTACCGACTTGCCATCAGATAAGTTAAGACTCAGCGATTACTTGAACCACACACCGCAATTCATTTATCTGTGTCGACAGCAGAATGATGTGATCCTAAACAAGGATTACATCCTCTCATTGAAGCATAAGTAGGGTGGAAAATCAGTATGAGTTATGAGAGTGGAAAGTCAACTCAATCAGTGGAGAGGAAGTTACTTGAAAAATG
>JAJDNB010000099.1 GCA_022340905.1 Deltaproteobacteria bacterium
CTCGAGAGTCACGCCCTTGTAAATGGAAACATTGTTTTGGATTTTGCAGCCGTTGCCGATAGTTACATCAGGACCGATGACTACATTTTGGCCAATGTTGCAGTTTTCGCCGATGCGGGACCCCGAAAGTACGTGAGAGAAATGCCAAATCTTTGTGCCTGCACCTATCTCGACTCCATCATCAACGTAGGATGATTCATGGACAAAGTAATCTTTAGAAGCAGGTGAGAGGGTATGGGTAATGGGTGATAGGGGACTTGCTGATGGAGCCCTGGAATCCAGTTGAATCTTGCAGCCATCTTGGTTGAGGGATTCCTGTGAAGCATGTAATACCTGCAATACTCTCAATCCCTCTCTGCCATCGGTTCTTGGAGTCATTCCTGTTGTGACACACTCCAAAAAGTGCTGGCACTCTGCCTTCAAAGGCTCATCCATCTCTACCTGTACCGCCTCTGCTTCTGCTTTGGCGGCCACGTGAATTCTGTGAACCCACTCTATTTTATGGGGATACAAAAGAAGTTTCTCCTGACTTACATCATCAAAAACCGCCATCTTCTTGTCGCCCACAACCACCAGTTTTTGTTCTTTGAAAGGATGGAGCCAGGAGACAAAGATATGGGCCTTAACGCCGCTGGGAAAATCCAAGGTAGTGAGAGTTGTATCCGGTATCTTATGCTGCAAATAGCTACCGCCGGTTGCATATACCGTCTGCGGCATTTCTTCTAGGAGCATAAGAATCACTGATATATCGTGAGGGGCGAAGCTCCAGAGAATATTTTCCTCTGCCCTTATTTTGCCGATATTGAGGCGATTGGAATAGAGGTATTGAATCTTGCCCAACTCCCCATTTTCTATGAGTTCCTTCAGCTTAATTACCGCCTGGTGATAGTGAAGGATGTGACCGACCATGAGGGTGAGTTGTTTCTCTTCGGCCAGTTCTATCAATTCCTTTCCCTCACGGACAGTCAAAGCAAGGGGTTTTTCCACAAAGACATGTTTCCCACCCAGAAGGGCCTTTTTGGCTAGGTCATAATGACTTTCCGCTGGAGTTGCAATCACAATAGCTTCCGAGAGTTCAGAATCACCAAGCAAATCATCGAAGCTCTGGACTGCTGATACACCTTCGTACATTTGCTGTAATCTTTGCAATACTCCCGCATCCCTATCGCAGATAGCGGTGAGGGCACCAAGAGCATGGAAATTTCGTACAAGGTTCTTACCCCAGTAACCTGAACCAACAACAGCTACTCTCATCATGCCCTATTCCGTCTTTCGGGGTCTATCCAGCCTTTGATTGTCCATTACCCACAATTTTCTGTGGCGGGATGATCTTGTAGTCCTCGATCAGTTCGATTACTTTCGCCGTCGACGCCTTTGCATCTTCCTGGTGAGATTTGATGACAAGTTCCGGACTGAACGGAGGTTCGTATGGAGCTGATATTCCAGTGAAATTTTTTATGATACCAGCCTTGGCCTTTTCGTAAATGCCCTTTTTGTCGCGCTTGGCGCATTCCTCAACTGGGCAATCAATGTGTATTTCCAAAAACTGACCATAATCGAAGAGTGACCTGACCATACGCCTGTCTTTGCGGTACGGTGAGATAAAGGCGGTAAGGACGATAATGCCGGCATCCACAAAGAGTTTAACCATCTCACCGATGCGGCGAATATTCTCTGCCCTGTCCTCAGGGCGGAAGCTCAAATCCGAGCAGAGACCATGCCGAACGTTGTCTCCATCCAGCACATAAGTAGAGCAGCATCTCCGATGAAGTTCCTTCTCCACTAGATGAGCAATGGTTGATTTGCCCGATGCGGACAGGCCAGTAAACCAGATTATCGCGCCCTTGTGACCATGAACCTTTTCCCGATCCTTGCGGGCCACATGGCCGTTGAACCAGGTGACATTGTTCTTCTTCGCGATTTCACAATTCATCAGCAAACTCCGTAAAAGAAAGATTTAGTAAATCCTCAGTGAGAAAAAAAACTGCCCCTGAGAAGTCGAGATCAATAGGACCAAAAAATACATACCGACGAAATCAAAAGCTCGGACTATAGCAGTTCTTTGATTCCAGATCAAGGGTGACCGATTAACTGGCATAAAACGCATGTATCTTATCCACAACATATTCCTGCTGCGCAGGCTCGAGTTCAGGATAAATAGGTAAAGCCAGGGTTTCAGCCGCCGCTTTTTCACTTTCAGGAAAATCCCCTGCCTTGTAACCCAATTCAGCAAAGCACGACTGCAGGTGTAAAGGCAGGGGATAGTAGATCTCGGTACCGACGCCATGTTCTTTCAAGTGGGCTCGCAGCTCGTCCCGCCTCTTTGCTCTGATCACATATTGATTGTAGATGTGACCCATCAATTTCGAATTTCGAATTTCGAATTTCGAATTGGAAGTTTCGGATTTCTGATTTGAGAGTTTCTCTGAAAGAATGTTTTCCCAGACTGCTTGGGGGGGTGTGACAAAACCTTTTTCGACCAGACCAGGCTGTTGGAAAAGGGAATTGTAGTATGCAGCGTTTTGTCGTCGTTTATTTGTCCAGGCATCGAGGTATTTCAACTTCACCAAGAGCACCGCAGCTTGTAGAGCGTCCAGCCTGAAATTGCCCCCCACCAATTGGTGATAATATTTTGGCTTTGACCCATGAGTCCGCAAAATTTTGAGCTTTTCTGCCATTTCCTCTTCGTTGGTGGTCACCATGCCGCCATCACCGAAGCCTCCCAAATTCTTGGAAGGAAAGAAGGAAAAACAACCAAAATGGCCCATGGAGCCAGCCCGCGCGGGCTGGTCACTCTTAAGATATGGATATTCAGTTCCGATGGCCTGGGCACCATCTTCGATAACCACCAAGTTATGCCCTCTCGCCATTTCCATAATTCGATCCATCTGGGCACATTGGCCATAGAGATGGACAGGAATGATAGCCCTTATTCTGGTGCCACTGGTTTTGTGTAGCAGTGCACCTGCACTGGAATCAAAGTCACATTCAGTCTCAATAAATGTCTCGATGGCATGGGGACTCATGTTGTAAGTCAGCGGGTCGATATCCACGAAAAAGGGCCTTGCTCCCAACCGGTACACACAGCCGGCCGTAGAAAAAAAGGTATAAGGAACGGTGATAACACCTTCCCCAGGACCGATTCCCTTTACCATCAGGGCAATGAGCAGGGCATCAGTCCCAGAGGATACCCCCACCCCATATCTGCAGCCACAATAGGAAGCTATGGCCCTTTCCAAAGCCTCAACCGTGGGGCCGAGAATAAAGTGTTGAGACTCGAGAACCTCCTCCATTGCTTCCTTGACCTCTTCTTTGATGACCTGATACTGCGCTTTTAGATCGAGCAATGGGACTTTCATGGCCGCTTATCCAATCTGTCAGTTCATCTATTAGAGTTGATCCCGTAGGTGCAAAATGTGTTCCGGCTTCACACCAAGGTCGACAAGGCGATCTAAATGGGTTTGGATATCCTCGGTCTGAGTGAGCAGAACATACTCATAACCATCGTTGGCCAGTTGTTCACAGCTCTCTACCCTGTGACCAAAAAACTTCCTCCCGTCCGGTTTCTGATCAAATACCCCTCCCAACTTAATTGAAGTGTTCTGCAGGAACAGGTGTGCCAATTCTGCAACTTCCCCGCATCCGTATAGGGCTATTTTCTCCACACCTTCCTTCTCCAGTCTGGCAAATAAGGTTACCAGCATCTCCCTGATCTCTCGGTAGAAGCCGACGGAGTATCGGATATACTCATAGGTGAGGCGGGACTTTTCCAGAGCGCCTTTGGGGGTGAGAAGATACTTCGCTCTCTTTTTTGGAATGGTGGCAATCTTGAAGTAGCCCTTCTTCGCAAGTCTTTTGACAAAAGCATTTACAAGACCGAGTGATATATTTAGGTCCCTAGCCAACTCTCGCTGAGTGGGGGGTTCACTCGAATCAATAGCCTCTAACAGTTTAAGTGTTCTTAGCTTGTCTTGGTCCATTGCGTTAGCATAGCGCAGAGCGCAAAGCGCATAGCGTCAGAGTAAGGAGAATTTGAGAAATGATAGATGAGGTATGAGTGATATCCACTCTGCCAGCTGCGAGCTGCACGCTGTCAGCTGAACAGAGCTTCGCCAACTCGGTTACAGAAGAAAACCGACTGCTGAATTTACTGCGGTTTGTTGAGCCCATATTCTTCTTCTATTTAGCACCAATGCAGTGGTTGCCCCACCTTGTGCCCCAAGGCTAATGCAAATCTCGGGCCCTTTGTTCAAATTTTGAACATTATAGAAGGCCATTTTTCTATGTCAAGCAGATTTTTCAAAGATTTCAATAAAGAACGTATAGTTTCGGCGAGGATGCAAATTCCTTTGAACAACTCAGAACACCTGAGAGGAAAGCGACTTGGGCACTCAGACATCTCAAATAGTCATATGATGTTAATTAGTTTTCACCTAGGGCAACTTTTGCAACAAAGAGGGTCTATTTGAATGGCAGAATATGTTCTTTTGTTTTAAACCTATTTTCAAAAGCAAGAAAAGGGGATGGCGAGGGGTCTTAGGTTTACGACACGCTTACCCTTTACTCACAGGTAATTATGTCTTTGTTTACCTCAAATGTCTTCAATCCGATGCCCCTTACTTTCATAATGTCCTCCGGTTTTTCGAAGGGGCCATTTTGTTCCCTGTAGTCAACAATGCGCTGGGCATAGGAAGGCCCTATGCGTTTCAGGACGCAAAGCTCTTGGACCGTGGCTTTGTTAATGTTAACTTTCGCCTGTTCTTGAGCCATTGCAGCTCCAATTCCCGTCCCGAGCAAAAATGCAACCAATACGAAACCAATCACAATCCTTGTTGATCTCTTTCTCATTTTGCTCTCCTTTCTGTGGTGCCCCTCGCCCCCTGTTCTCGCACAGCGCAAAGCGCAGAGAGCATAGCGTTATGTTTTGCCCCCTTTATTTCAGACTATTTCAGCGACTTTGGTCAAATAGCCAGCAAGGCTGACCCTGTAAGGTAGAGCCTTCTGACTTTGCCGAAAGTATTGCAAACAGAATTAGTGATTATTCAGGTGAAATAAGATAATGATTCGATTAACAGTGCCCCCATTATCATGAGGGTGCGCCTAATGGGTAGCTTGCTCAGCAAGGTTTCAGCTGAGTAGAGCATACTAAAGCTAACGAAATCGAACTGCACCTGTCAAGGAAAAATCCTCCTTCCCGCGTATCAATTTTCAGAAAAATTCAATCTGAAAATTTTCCGGGAATATCTATCTCGGGATGAAGTGTGCAACCATGAAGCTTATTGCAGGCATATTTGTTGCTTATCAAAGTAAAAACCTGCACCTATATGTGAAATGTTTACTCAAAAGGCTATTTACTATGCAGCAGGAAGACCAAACACATGATGGTGAATTTTGGCGGGATGAATACGGAGAAAACTGGCCAAAGCTGCCACTTGGACT
>JAJDNB010000273.1 GCA_022340905.1 Deltaproteobacteria bacterium
AACCATTCCTTGGTACATCCACAACGCGTTGACCTACATCGTCAGATACACATTTCTGGACTTTATCACTCCAACGCCACTCAATGTTCTGTTTTACCGCCTCATGGGAATGAAGATTGGCAAAGGAGTAATCATAAACACTAGCAACATTTCCGATCCCTGCCTCATCACCCTGGAAGACTATGTGACAATTGGCGGGTCCGCCACCCTATTTGCCCACTACGGGCAAAAAGGGTACCTGATTATTAGCTCGGTTCGCATAAAGAAAGGAGCCACCATTGGTCTTAAAGCCAGCATTATGGGGGATGTGGTGATAGGCGAGAATGCCAATATCAAGGCCCATTCCGTGGTGATGCCAAAGTCTCGTGTTGAGGATAACGAAACGGTGTAGTCGGCATAGAGCATGGGGCATGGGGCATGGAGTGAGAAGTCAGAGGTCGGATGTCAGAAATCAGAGGACAGAATACAGACGACAGCTTCTACTAGGCACTAAGCACTAGGCACTCTGAAATTTCGAATTTCGAATTGCGGATTTCGGATTTCAAAAACAATATTAGAATTGTGCTTTCCGACCTCTGACTTCTGATCTCCGATCTCTGATTGTATGCCCTATGCTTAAATTAGACAAGTTAGACGTTTTTCATAAAATCCTATGGGTTTAGTAGTTTTTCGTATTGACTTCCCTTCCAGTCATTCTTACCTGTAATAAATATCCAATTTCACACATAGAATACAAAATGCACAGAGAAAGCCGAAGTTCCTCTGGGCCTTGAGGTGGTGCATGATGGAAACGAGCCACCAGGGTGAGATGGTCACACGACGAAGACTGACCTGGGGTCTAACCACAGGTCTTTTTTCCAATATCAAAGGGGATCTGTCCGGCGCCCTATCAGCTGCCATAGTTACCTTACTCATGTCCTTAGGATACGGCCTCATAGCGTTTGCTCCGTTGGGTGCCGATTACGCTGCTCATGCCGCCCTTGCCGGCGTTTACGCCGCAGTCTTTTGTGGCTTTTTTGCTGCCCTGTTCGGCGGAACACCCATCCAGATCACCGCGCCCAAAGCACCTCTGGCGCTGGTTGTGGCCTCGGTGGTGGCAGGCTTGAGCGCCAGTCCGGCCCTTAAGGATCTGTGGCCCCTCGCGGCTACTCATCGAGCAACTATCATTGGTCTGGCCCTCTTCTGTGTGTTCATAGGAGGCGTATTTCAACTCTTACTGGGATCACTCCGTCTTGGCAATCTGATCAAATACGTGCCTTACCCGGTAGTTGCGGGATTCTTGAATGGTATAGCCATCCTCCTCATTTTGAAACAACTAAACCCCATTGTTGGCATAGTTGACCATCACAGCTATTTTAAATTCCTGACACATCCTGCAGACATCCAGGCTCAAACCCTGTTGGTGGGGATTTCCACTTTAGTGGTGTTTTTTCTATCTAAAAAGTTGATCAGGTTTATTCCTGCCTCTTTGTTGGCTCTCGGTGTTGGAACCGGGCTTTACTACGCTTTGTTTTACTTCGCAGATGCTTCCTCACTCGGGGGTACAGTCGGGCACATTTCGGTGGAATGGCCGCGGCCAGATATATTTCTGGGTTGGTTTCATGGCGAAACGAGAGCAGCACTAATGGCATTCTTGCCAACCCTTCTCGTTTCTGGATTGGTTCTGGGTTTGCTCAGCTCGATCGATTCGTTATTGAGCGCCGTGATCTCAGATCAAGTTACCGACAGTCGTCACAACAGCAACCAAGAGTTAATCGGTCAGGGTATTGGAAATGTTGTTTCCTCCTTTTTTGGTGGGATAGCGGGTGCCGGAGCGGCTGCTGAGAGTCTTGAAAACTACAAGGCGGGAGGCAGAACCCGTCTTTCGGGAATGATTTGCAGCCTCATTATCCTTTTTATCATCATGACCGTGCGCCCGCTAGTTGGGGGCATTCCGCTGGCGGTGATTGCAGGAATCCTTATTGCCGTAGGAATTGAAATGTTCGACAGCTGGACGATCAATCTCCTTTTTAAACTGGCAAAACCCGATGAGCACCGAAAAGAATTGGTAATTAACTGCTTTGTCAGTCTCCTAGTTACCGTAACAACAGTAACGGTCAACCTAATTGCTGCTGTGGGAATCGGCTTCGTGGTTGCTTCGGCACTTTTTGTTTCGAAGATGGGAAAGTCCATCATCAAGAGAAAATTCCGAGGAGACATAGTTCGCTCTAAGGCAATGAGATGTGCAGAGCATGACCATCTGCTGGAAGGTGAGCGGCGGAAGATTGCAGTTTTTGAATTACAGGGATCCATATTCTTCGGCTCAGCAGAAAACCTTGCCAAAGACATAGAAACAGCGATGAATGATGCTACCTATTGTATCATCGACATGAAGCGGGTTACTGAGATTGACAGTACGGGTGCAAACATCATCCTGCAAATCCACAGAAGGCTCCAAAAAGAAAGGAAGTATCTATTGATCAGTTACATGACTGAGGGCCATTCCCTCTGGGGTTTTCTCGTCCATTTAAGCGTAGTGCCGACAGTGGGTGAAAAGTATTTTTTCTCTGATACTGACAGCGCCCTGGAGTGGGCAGAAGAACATTTGTTGGTACACGCGTGTAAGATTTCCGATCCTTGCAGCGCCCAAGGGTTAGAACAAATGGAGATTACAGCCGGTTTCACTCCTGAAGAACTGGAGATATTCGAGGGAAGTTTGAGTCGTGAGAAATACAAGAAAGGCGAGCGGATAATTCGTGAAGGAGATACCGACAGAGACCTCTTCCTTTTGACAAAAGGGGTTGTGAGCATAAAGACTCAACTCCAGGACAGCCAGCGAGTCAAACGTCTTTTGACTTACAGTCCCGGAGTCATTTTTGGCGAGTTCGCCTTTCTCGATGGAATTCCTCGCTCGGCAGATGTTTGGGCCGAAGAAAATTCAGAATTGCTTAGACTAACGCTATCGGAGTTTGAAAAGTTAAGCAGTGTAAACCCGAAGATAACCACTAAGCTAACTGTGAATCTGGCAAGAGAGCTAAGCCAGCGCTTGCGCCAGGCCTCCGCGGAGGTCAGGTCGCTGGAGGATAGCTAGCAGGGGCCAGCGGGCAGACGACAGAAGACAGAAGACAGAAGACAGACGACAATTTCGAATTTCGGAATGCGGATGGCGGATTTGAAAAGGCATAGCGCATAGGGCATAGAGCATAGAGAAAAAGCGAGAGAGGCGAGGAAGGCAGGAAAGGGATTCAAGTGCTTTTAACGACTTGAACGGTTTCAACGATTTGAACGGCTTGAACCCGCCCGCCTTGCCTGAAGGCGAAGCCGACCCGCCTGCCATGCCTGAGCAAGGCGATGGCGGGCAGGTGGCGGGCAGGCGATTTGAGCAACGGACAACGAACCACGGACAACATACAGTTCAATCTGTTGCGGCTAAACTTCCGCATGACCTGTCGAGTAGGTTGAGGCGCAAAGAGAGGGTGGACATGATTGAGATCAAGCGCGTCTTGTTTCCCATTGACTTTTCGGAGTATGCGAATAAGTTACTTCCCTACGCACTTTTTCTGGCGGGAAAGCACAATGCCGCAATCTATTTGCTCCATGTTGCGCAAGACTTGCGCCACTATGCCTATTCGGGGCCCGGCTCACCGCAGAACACGGTCTCCCGCCTGATGGAAGAACTGGTGGAATCCGCTGAGAAGCTTATGGACAAAGTCTGTCGTGAGCATTTTGACGGATACCCTGATTTCCAACGAAGAGTGGTGGCCGGAGATCCTGGTGAAGTTATTGTCAAGATGGTGGTCGATGAAAAGATTGACCTTATTGTCATGGGAACCCATGGGCGAAAAGGCTTGGGGCGGACTTTGTTTGGCAGTGTGGCCGAGTATGTTGTGAGGAATGCTCCCGTCCCTGTTTTTACAATCAACCCTCATGTCAAGGACGTCAATTAGCGAGCCTCTCGGGCAAATTACAATTACTGAGAGCGAAGGGTAGTGACGGCCAAGGCACCTGACCTAAGAGCTTTGTCCGTTGTCTGTGGTCCGTTGTGAGGAAAGCTTGGAGCAAGAAGCCTGGAGTCAGAACCCATAATTCAGAAGAAAAACAATCTAAATTGGCTTCATCTAGTCTACCGTCTCTTTGAACCGCAGAATGTCGAACAAGGAATTTCGAATATCGAAGTGATCACTTCATCATTCTGCGGTTTTTTTTCTGCTGTTCGATATTCAGTACCTTGAAACATATGCCATCTGGCCTCTGACCTCTGACCTCCGACCTCTGACTTCTTACTCTTTAGTTGTCATGGTGAACACGCCGTCCCAATCGGTTGGTGGGGGCGTTTGCTGGTAGATTTGACAGCGCTCTGCCATAGTCCGTGCAGGCCCGTCCTCAGGCAGAAGGGTTAAGCATTGGGTGAATAATTCTATAGCTTCTTGCCAGTGCTGTTGACGATAGGCCTCCAGACCGGCGGCAAAATGAGAGAAGGCTTGCTTCATTTCCTTGGGCAAGGAGTCGCCCGAATTGCCTACAAGCTCGTAGATTTGCACTGGTTGCACCCTTCCCTTAACCCTCACCTGATCTACTTCTCGCAGGAAAAAGGAGTCCTCCACCAGTTGGGCGGTATTCTCTCCGATTAAGATCTCCGTTCCGTACGCCTTATTGAGTCCTTCCAGTCGGGAGCCGAGGTTCACATGGTCCCCCAAGGCTCCGTAAGCAAAACGGTATTGGGAGCCGAGATTGCCCACCAGCATCGGTCCCGAGTTGACCCCGGTTCGCGCTCTCAGGGGTGGTCTCCCCATTGAAGCCCACTCCGCCCGCAGCTTGTTCAGTCGATCTCGCATGGCCAGGGCGGCAGAGCATGCCCTTTGTGCATGATCGGTCTGTTCGAGAGGAGCACCAAATATCGCCATCATCTCATCACCCACATACTCTTTGAGCGTACCTTGATAAGCGAAGACCTGCTCGGTCATTTTTTCAAAGTAGTCACTCAGCATGGCGATCATTTCATGGGGGGTGAAGCGCTCCGAATAGCCGGTAAAACCTTGCAGGTCGCAGAAGAGTACCGTGAGAATCTTTTCCTCCCCACCTAGTTTCAAGCGACCGGGCTCTTTGAGCATTTCATCAATCACTATGGGGGCGACATAATGCCTGAAGGCACCTTTGATCTTTTTGCGTTCCCGCTCCTCGGTCATGTAATGATAAACAGTAAGAGCTGTATAAGTAATGGCCACAGCCAACAAGGGATAGACAACATTGAGCCAGACATTGGTATGTACAAAAAGCCAGCGGGCGATAAAAATGTGCAAAAAGAACAGTCCGGTGGCAAGGAGGAGTCCTTTAAGAGCACCCAGGCGGGGGAGGGCGATACCGGTAATGGCGCCCAGCAAGATGATGGCTAAGAGATCGTATATCCTCGACCACTTGGGTTTGGTCAGGAAGTCTTGGGTCAATATATTGTCGATCACAGTGGCATGAATCTCAATGCCAGGATAGAGCGGGCTGAAGGGAGTGGCCCTGAGATCATGGGTCCCCATGGCAGTCGCCCCGACCAGGACAATCTTATCTTGGAAGGTACCTCTTGCCACCTTGCCGTGGAGAATATCACTGATGGAGATATGGTGAAAAGTCTTGGGTGGGCCGAGGTAGTTTATGAGGATTTGACCGCTTTCGTCCGTTGGGATGAATCCACCACCAATTTGTATGCCCTCCACCCCATAACTGGCAACCCTAACCATGAGTTGTGGTCTGTCAAAATAGTTGTACACGCAAGATAGGGCCAAAGCAGGGAAGAGGTCTTCGCCGCACTGGATTATGAGCGGCATCCATCTCACTACTCCGTCCGGATCAGCCGCAACACTAAAGAAACCCGAGGCATCGGTTGCTTGGCTAAAGATTTCGAGGTTGCTCTCAGGGGCATAAGCTTTGATAAATGGCAGAGGTTGCATGTCGGGATCTTCGTAGATAATGAAGGGGTATTTAGAAGGGCTGATGCGGTGGAGTTGTCGGTCTATCTCCTTCTGATCAATCTGGTATTCGAGGTCGGCCTCCCGCATGTGGAAGAAATAGCCAAGAACTACGGTGGCGGAGGAATTCTTAATGGCCTTTGCCAGGGCTAGATCATTGTCGGCATTTTTTCTGCTCGCCGTTATGAAGTCTGCCAATTTGTCGTTTCTAATATCCAGATTATGTATTTCCTTGCCAAACTTGTTAATAAACCCCAGCTCAGAGTTCTCATCCGGCTCGAGAAAACCAATGTCGAAAGCGATGACCTTGGCCCCATCTTTCGAAAGGATGTCTACCAAGGTAGCCAGTTTCGTTCTGGGCCAGGGCCAGCGCCCTTCCGTATCGAGGCTCTTTTCGTCTATAACGGCCATCACTACGGCGTTTGTGGGTTGCAACCGGCCCCGAGAGAGGAAGCGGAGATCGTAGGTTTTCAATTCGATCAGGTCGAGGATAGGGGTGCCGACCCAAAAGAGAATCACCACCAGGAGGACAGAGCAAATTGTCAGGGAGGCGGGATTTATCGAGAAAAAGGATTTAAAGGAAAACTTCATCGGTCATAGTCCATTACCGTTGTTGAAGTTCCCTGCGAGGGACTAGACTTTGTCCACGGTTGTAACTTTGAGTTCCGCACCTATTTCTTTGATCTGACGGTTAAAATCTTCTACCAGTTTATTCAAAACAAGTTGTTGTTCATCCTGATAGAACAAGAAGAGATTCATCATCTTTCGCCGTTTGTCCGTCTGCGGTCGTCTTTCTACCCCCAACTTGTCAGCCAAGGGTTGGAGGTCACGAATGATTTCCCAGACCGATTTGAAGCGAGCTGAAGGATCTTTCTGAGTAGCCCGTTTGATGAAATAATTTAGCTCGTAGGGCAAATCAGGAGCCAAGTCCCGAGGATCCGGGACTTCTTCTTTGAGGTGCAACTCCAACAGTTTTGCAGCATCTTCTTCCAAAAAAGGTCTCTGACCGGTGAGCATTTCGTAAGCCATAATACCAAAGGAATAAATATCAGTCCGCTCGTCTATGGTCTCACCTTCGATTTGTTCCGGGGACATGTAGTAAATGGTTCCCGGCAAGGAGCAATCTATGGTTCCCGGTGGGCAGGACAGGCCGAAGTCGACAATCTTTGTTCGGCCATCAAGTTGGATAAAAATGTTGGCCGGCTTGATGTCCTGGTGGACGATTCCCTGATCATGGGCATAACTCAGGCCGGTACAGACCTGAAGGAGAATGTCCAGCGCCTTGGGTACGGTGAGCTTCGGCATTCTGTAGAGAATATAGTCTAAGGGTAGTCCTTCCAGATATTCCATAATAATAAAGATCGTTCTGAAAAGCTCTTCTATATCATACACTCTCACAATATTATCATGGTTTAACGAAGCAACGGTTTTGGCTTCATTGTGAAATTTTTCGGCAAATTCTTTATTCATGGCCATGTCGTGCTTCAACATCTTAATGGCCACCGGCATATTCAAGCTTTTATGTAATCCTTTGTAAACAATACTCCAGCCACCACGACCTATGATTTCGCTTATGACGTATTTCCCAATGGTTTTATTTGCCGTAACTTTTTCGGTTGTAAACCTGCGGGTAACAAGATCCGTCAAAAAGTCAAGCAGATCTGGATAGTCAGTGGCGAGTGAATCAAATTGTTTTCTGGTTAAGCACCAGAGAACCATGTCGGTTTCAGCGTCAACGTTTGCGGTTCTGGGTTCACCCGTCAAGAGGGCAATCTCTCCCACTATATCGCCGCTGCGAAGGCGGGAAATTGCATGCTTGGTTCCGTTCTTCTCGACATTGACCACACATGAGCCTTCCTGAATTACGTAAAAGGTGTGCCCTTCATCTCCTTGGGAAATGAATCTTTCTCCTTTCTTCACCTGGATTGAAGTCATGCGATCCAAAAGGGGGCATTTCGCCTCCAGAGGAATTCCATGAAAGAGAGGTGAAGCGATAAGGAACTCCAGGTCACCCGGGTACATTCTTCTTTTATGGGGATCCAGCGCTGGCCTGGTGCGGTGTGCGGAAGGAGCAAGCTGGAGAAATTCCACTCCCACGAGGTAAGAGCCGGACTTGATCGGGGATGGCTCTGTCCAAACAACTTTGCCGAGGACTGCTTGCCAATCATTTGTCTGGGGTAGTCTGGTCCACAAGTTGACTTCGGTGTTGACCTCAAGTTTGTGCAGAGATTCTAAGAGAAATCCCCCCTCGCTCACATTGATGAGGTAAACCAACAAGGTGTCTTTCACTTCTCCTGAAAACTGTTCACCCTCCCGTTCCTGGTAATGTGGATGGACAATCCCGACCTCCGGAGTGGGCAGAATCTTTCTGGGATGCTGTCTGCGCTCTTTTTGTCGGCTCATGATTTCCTCATGAAATATCCGGGCTTCGACAACAGAGAAGATACTCTATTAAAGCTGATTTTGGCACAAAATGGTAAAAAATGTCAAAAATTTCTATTAATAAATGTCCTTTGACCCAGTCAGACAACTTGTGGTAATCTCACAATAGTTATTGTTAGCATCCTGTTTTAGAGCACACCTTTGCTAATCCGTTCAGAAATCGAATTGTCGGAAGATGATTGATTTCGCTCAGTAATACCACAATCCATGGCGCACAATAAGGCTTTTTACGATTAGGGAAAAAGGGGAACCGCTAACCAAGCAGTCTGTGAAACCAAAGTGAGGAGTCAGACTATGTTGAATCTGCAAAAACTCACGATTGACCTCTGTGTGGAGGAAATTGGCAGGGCATACGAGCGAACTTACAGTCACATGGAGGAGCAGCTCGGAAACATCATCAGGTGGTCAGCACGCCTCGCCCTCGAGAACATTGCCAATTCAGATGCTCTCTACCACAATGTTGAGCATACGGTGATGGTGGCCTTGGCCGGTCAAACGATTATAGAGGGAAAGCACTTGCTGGAGGGAGGGGTTGCTCCCAAAGACTGGATGAATTTCCTCATAGCACTTCTCTGTCACGATATTGGCCTTGTGCGAGGAATATGCAAGGGCGACAAGGACGGTGTAATCGCTACAGGCATAGGCGAAGAAACGGCAGAGATGCCCCTGGGGGCAAGCGATGCAGCGCTCTCGCCATATCATGTCGATCGGAGCAAACTCTTCGTAAGGGAACGATTCGGCAGAGGGCTTCTCATGGGGATGATATCGGAAATAGACGCGGAATTAATTACTTCATATATAGAGATGACCCGGTTTCCGGTACCCGATGACGATTGGTACCAGGACACCAAGGGATATCCGGGTCTGGTGCGAGCTGCGGATTTTATTGGCCAGCTCGGGGATCCTAACCGTCCCCGCAAATCCGCGGCCCTGTTCTACGAGTTTGAAGAAATAGGTGCTAACGAGAGTCTTGGCTATAAAAGGCCCGGAGACTTACACGGAAACTATGCAAAATTCTACTGGGATGTGGTGAGTCCCTATATACAGGAGGCTCTCCGTTATCTTCGTGTAACTCAAGACGGTAAACAGTGGATAGCCAATTTGTATGCCAATGTTTTCGGCTCTGAACATGGATGTCAGATCTATAGGAGCTGTAGTTAATTAACTATTATGGCAGAGAAAAGTCACGACGATACTCAGAAGAAAGTCCCCAGGCCGCTCAAGAGGCTGATCGAAGCTCATCAGTCCCTGGCGGACATGGAATCTCTCGAGGCATTACTGCCGGTGCTTCTGGATTTGGCCAGGAATGTTACCAACGCGGAAGCCGCGTCTATCATGTTATACGA
>JAJDNB010000277.1 GCA_022340905.1 Deltaproteobacteria bacterium
TTAGGAATATGCAATTCATATGAGATGTGGGATAGGGCATAGGGCATGGAGCATGGAGTCACAGGCGAGACGAGCGAGACGAGAAGTCGGGCGAGACGGGGAAAAGATGATAACGCTGCGCTTTCACTTGTTGAAAGAGCGGATGAGTGTGGCCAGTCGCTCTTCTGCTTGGTCTCCAAATGCGGAGAAAGCGATGTTTCGCTCCCCTTCACCCAGAAATGTCAAATGAATTTCTAACCGCTCCCCAGGGAGCTCTTCCCCTAGCTTTTCAGCCCACTCAATTGCCACTGCCCCCCGTCCATAAAAAATCTCTTCGAGCCCTAGTTCGACAAACTCGGCACGGCCGCTCACTCGATACAAATCCAAATGATAAAAGGGGACTCTGCCGGGATACTCGTTTATAATGGCAAAGGTTGGACTGGTTATATAGAAAGTCTCCGGAACCTCCAGGCCGCGAGCCAGTCCCTGAGAGAAAAGGGTTTTTCCGCTGCCTAGCTCGCCTACCAAGGCAACCACATCTCCGGGCTGCAAAAGCATGCCAAGCTGTTCGGCGAGCAAGTGAGTCTCTTCAGGGCTTGAAGTCTGGATAGTCCACGTTCGGAGGGGCTGTTCATTTTTCATTTCTCATTTCTCATTTAACATTTATCATTCAAAGAAACTGATCATTTGTCTTCTATCCTAATTTGGCAGTGATAAATGTGAAATGATAAATGAGAAATGATAGATGAGCAATGGCTTAGCTGCCAACTTTGTTGGACTGCTCGGCCAGGGATTTGAGGACAACGGGTATTTCCTGCAGCAGATCCGTTGCCAGCATACCCCGATCACCCCACCGCCTGGCTAAGCGATCGGCCGCCGTGCCGTGGCAATAGACACCCAGGCAGGCTGCGTCAAAGGGCGAAAGCCCTTGAGCCAAAAAGCCTGTGATTAGGCCGGTCAGTATGTCTCCTGTGCCGCCGCTGGCCAGACCGGGATTTCCACTGCTATTTATCGCTAGTCTACCTTTTGGACTTGCAATTAAGGTTCTGGCTCCTTTGAGTACAAGAGTTATCCCATATTGCTCGCTAAACGATTGCACCAGAGCTAACCTCTGATTCTGAACTTCCTCAGCGCTACATTTCAGCAGACGTCCCATCTCACCTGGATGAGGCGTCAAAATCAGCGCTGACCTTGCTCTTTTAAATACATCGAGATGTTCTACCAGTGCATTAATCCCGTCGGCATCAATAACAATGGGACACGGGCTGCGCTGCACCAGGTCCAGTACCACCTCGACCGTCTCCTCATCGACGGACAGCCCCGGCCCTAGAGCCAGGGCTTGCTTACCCTTGAGTAGAGCATGCAAGCGAGGCAGAGCTGCGGTACCAACCGTCTGATCAGCTGTTTCGGCCAAGGGCTCAGTCATGATCTCTGTGAGCTTTATTTCCATTAAAGCGTGGAGAGAAATAGGTACCGCAAGGGTCACTAAACCCGCACCGGCTCGTGCCGCACCCAATCCGGTCATGGCGCCAGCTCCCGTTTTTCCCACAGAGCCACCTACAACCAGGGCATGACCGAATGATCCTTTGTGACTGGCAAGAGATCTGGTCCCCAAAAGGGGAGCAAGATCGCTTTCCTCCAGCCAGAGTATTGGCGGCTTAGCGACCTCAGTAACACTTCTCGGCAGACCAATGTCAACCACCTCCAAATGTCCCACGTAGGTACAGCCCGGAGTTACCAGTTGGCCCACCTTGGGCAGGCCAAAGGTGGCAGTCACTGAGGCCTCTATGCAGGCCCCCAATGGAATGCCGCTGGTGGCACTCAATCCAGAGGGCAAATCCACAGCGAGCACCGGCCGTTCCAGCTGGTTAACCAGTTCTATGACTTTCCGGTAAAATCCTTTTACTGGCGCATTCAGTCCGGTTCCGAGGATAGCATCCACTAAGAAGTCGGCTTTGGCTAATTTTTTCTTCAGCCCAGCAAGGGATTTGTTGCCGGTGTGCTCCTCCACCTGAACGTCGAGATTCTCAATAATTTCCAGATTGACCTTGGCGTCACCCCTGTAGCTTTCCCTCTTCTTGAGGAGATATACAGTGACACCCACTCGCTTTTGCCAGAGATGACGGGCAATAACAAAGCCATCACCCCCGTTGTTGCCGCCGCCGGCAAGCACCGCCACCCGTTTCCCCTCCAAAGCAGGAAAGTAACGGTACATGACCTCGGAGGCGCCGCGACCGGCATTCTCCATTAACACAACACCGGGAATGCCTAAGACTTCTATGGCGGTGCGATCCATCTCTGCCATTTGTTCAGCTGTCACCGCTCGCATTGTCTCTATCCTTCAAGGACGACTACCGCAAGAGCAGAGTCCCGTTCATCCGAAAGACTCAACCAGATTCTCTCCGCCTCCCTGGCTTCCAACAATTTCAGGGCTTGATTGCGCAATTGCAGATCCGGTTTTCCCAGATGATTTTGCACAACTTCAATGTCACGCCAGCGTAAACCTTCTCGCATACCTATTCCTAGTGCTTTAGCGAAAGCCTCTTTGGCAGCAAAGCGAGAGGCCAAACATTGTGCCGGTCGGGCCCGTTGCCTGCATCGCTCGATCTCAGCTGAAGTAAAAATACGCTTAAGGAAACGGGAACCCCAGCGCTCTACGGCTCGCTCCATACGGTGTATATCAACTATGTCAACACCGATTCCTCTGATCATAAGCTAGTCCGCCGCCAACCAGCGCCCCAGTTGATCAACTCCAGCATCTCGCGAACAGCTCTTTCAAAACCAACGAGCACCGCCCGTGCTACAACTGCGTGGCCGATAACAAACTCTTCGATTTCAGCAACGTCAATCAACCAGCCAATGTTACTGTAGCCCAATCTGTGACCCACGTTTACTCCTAATCCCACTTTGTGAGCCATTTTAACCGCGTTGTGAATCCGATCAAATTCTTCTTGTCTTTCAGTGAGGGTGCGGGCTTCACAAAAAGAACCCGCGTGTACTTCCACGTAATCCGCCTCTACCCATTGGGCGCCTTTGATTTGATCCAGGTCCGGGTTGATCACCAGACTTACAGTAATGTCAGCGTCCTTAAAAAGGCGAACGAACTTCTTTAGGTTTTCCTTGTTTAACTGAACCTCTAGGCCACCTTCAGTTGTGAGTTCTTCCCTTCTCTCAGTCACCAGGGTAACCATGTCTGGTTTTACACTTAGGGCAGTCTTGAGCATCTCTTGTGTCGCAGCCATCTTCAGGTTCAATTTGGTCTTCACCGTCTGTCTGAGAAGGTGCAGATCACGATCCTGGATATGCCGCCTGTCTTCCCGCAAGTGGACCACTATTCCCTGAGCCCCCGCGAGTTCAGCCATGGCCGCGGCGGTTACCGGATCTGGTTCCGCCAATCGGCGCGCTTGCCGCAATATAGCCACATGATCCACATTCACTGCCAACTTAGCCACGCCTATCACCTCCATTCAGTTCAGTGCGTCCGTTGTAAAAGAAGCATAGCGCAAAGAGTAAAATCGTGTAAATGGTAAATAATTGTAGAACAGATCCGTTTATCGTTCACCGTTAACTGTTCATCAAATGCTATGCGCTTGGCGCTCTACGCCTTGCTGCGGACACAGTGAGCTGACAACGGACTACATGGACAGTACTAGTCGATTATCGCTAGGAGTTCTGAGCTTCGCTGCTCCATTTCACGGGCTGCGCCCTCGCCTCCTTCGTGATCAAAACCCACCAAATGTAAAATTCCATGAACTAGAAGACGAGAGATCATCTTGTCGAGGGAAATGCCCGACTCTTCGGCCTCCCGCTGGGCTGTGGGAAGGGAAATTATCACATCACCGAGGAGCTCTGGAGAAATGTTCCCAAAGTCCCCATCACGCAGTGCAAAGGCGAGAACATTGGTAGATCCTCGACGGTTCCTGTACTGCTTGTTGAGCGAGCTCATCTGCTCATCATTCACTAGTACAATGCTCAGCTCGCTCTCATAACATGCCAAGGCGCTTAAGATCTTCCTCGCCTTCGTCTTTATCTTCTCGAGATCCGTTGCGATCTCGTTTTGCTTGTCGCTGACCAGGATCTCCATTGGCGCGAGCTTTTCCTTCTGAACCTTTGGCGGCAGGCTCGGGGTATTCGATTCGTTGATGTGATATGCCCATGAGAATCTGGATAAAACTCTTGGCGATTTCATGCAGATCTTTGAGTGTCAGCTCGCATTCGTCCAGCTGGCCATCGGAGAAAATCCTGTTGACAATTTTCTGAACCAACCCTTGAATCCTAGCAGCTGTTGGATCGGCAAGAGTGCGGGAGGCCGCCTCCACCGCATCTGCCAACAACACCAGGCCGGCCTCCTTGGTCTGCGGTTTCGGTCCAGGGTAGCGATAGTCCTGTTCTGAAACAGGCGGTATATCGCCTCCTTTGCTGTTTTTAAGTTTTCCTTGTACATCTATTGCCTTTTGATAGAAAAAGGTGATGAGACTAGTGCCATGATGTTGTTGAATGATATCCTGAATTCCCTCGCCGAGCCGATAATTCTTTGCCAGATCAACTCCGTCTTTGACGTGTGAAATGAGAATAAGACTGCTCATGGACGGGGCCAAACGTTCGTGCTTGTTTTCTCCCCCTACTTGATTCTCTACGAAATAAAGGGGTTTTTTAATCTTGCCAATATCATGATAGTAGGCAGCTACTCTGGCAAGAAGCGAATTTGCCCCTATAGATTTCGCCGCGGCCTCGACCAGGTTACCCACCACAATGCTGTGATGATAGGTGCCAGGGACCTGCACCATGAGTTCTCTGAGCAAGGGTTGATCCATACTTGCCAGCTCCAGGAGCTTAACATCGGTAGTATAGCCAAAACCTATTTCGGCCAGGGGACCCAAGCCAGTGGTCACTACGCCGGCCAGGACGCCTCCGACAATGCCGAAAATCAGAGAAACCCCTGTCTGGGTGGTGAACAAACTTTGGTAGGCGAAGGTTATGAAAAGAATCACCACAGCATTGGTTAGACCTACAGTCAAGCCAGCCCTCAAGGGCGTGCTGCGATCCCTGCAGACCACTACCCCCTGAACAGCTACAAGGGAGCCAATTAAAAAGTAGAACAACAGATTAATCTGTCGGTCCAAAATCAAGGCTGCCAACAGAGCAAGAATGAAGGAGAATATGATGGCGATGGTTGGACCAAAGAAGATTGTTACCAGCATTGCCCCGGCAGCCATGGGTAGCATATAGAAGATGGCCTCCTGGCTGATAAAGGCAAAAGCACTGTGTATTGCGTCTGCCACACCTACAGACAATTTGGCCAGTATGAGTAAAATGGTGAGCACTACTGCGAAAAATAGCAGATCCTTGACTTTGGTTGGAAATTGTCGCACGTATCTCTCGGCAACGTGCACGGCAAGCAGGAGAAGGAGCCCGCCCATCAAAGCAATGCCCAGCATGGTAAAGATAGCTCCGCGCTCCACTTTGCCCTGAGCTTGCATTTGTAGCTTGAGTATTTGTTCTTGACCCACTCTTTGGCCCTCACGAACAATCATCTCCCCCTTTTTTACCTGAAAAAACACGGGCTTGACTGCTTCCACCGCCTTTTGTCTCCGCAGTTCCGTCTCATTGCGATTGAGAGTCACATTTGGGGGCAGCAGTGCCTGGGCCAAATGTACTATAGCAGTGCGTACTCTCCTGTTATCCTCTTCCAGTATGGAAGCGGCTCGCAGTCGAATCTGCCGTCGAGCGTCCTCGACGCTCAAAAACCTGAGAAGATCCACAACCCTTGATTCCTCGCCGCTTTGTACGCTTCTGAGCATTATGCCCTTCTGCATCTGACTGAGCAGAAAGGATTTATTGCCGACCACACCGCCTGCTAAAACACTTTCTATCAGTTCGATTATGGAGCTCTCAATGCGGGGATCAAACTTCTCCTTAACCAAAATAGTATAATCCGTATCGGAGATGTTTATGCCGAGCTGAGTCTCGAAATCCTTCCTTTTCTCCAGAGCCAACTCTTTACCGGACTTATGGATGCCGCTTAACCCCTTGGTCCTTGAACCCTTGACCGCCGCACCTGTTTCGGCTGGTTGGTGAAAGAGAGCACGGAGGGGAGTGAAAACAGACTCCAGTCTTTGACGCAGATTTTCCACTGTTTGTGTGTCCAAATCATAGACAGTAAGAGACTCTTGTGCCGCCTCTTCTCTCTTTCTCTGGGTGGCTGCTTCGTCTGTCACCAGGAAATCGTGGGCTGCCTTAATGTCGTGATCTGCCACGTCTCCTATCTGAAAATTTGCTGGCAGAATAATATAGTGAGGCGTAACTAAGACTCCCAATACTAAGCTGAAACCGACGAGAAGCAGTGCCTTGTGCCACAGCACCGATTTACCTTGATCGGTTGATTGAGCGCTATCACGGCGATCTCGGACGGCTGACCGTTTCGAGGGTTCCCCGCTTTGTTGTCGTTTCTTTCTCAAAAAATCCATGGTGATCCTTGCCATAATCAAATAATAGAATTCGAGGAAAAACGCCTGGCCATTGTTCGACAGTGGGTGAAGGTTCTTCCTCGCTCCTTTGTAATCTAAGTGGCTACTGTTGAGTAAGCAAATTGTGAGCCATTTCAACCGTTACCACTTTCAGTACTAGCCAGCTTGTTGCTCTAACTATTTAATTTCGCTTCTTTCTTTCGGCACGTTCGTAAGCCTTGATTATATCTTGCACCAGCCGATGGCGAATGACATCTTTATCAGTAAAGTAGACGAATTTCAATCCTTGGATACCAGCGAGTATCTTCATGCTCTCAATTAACCCCGAAGTTCTTCCGTTTGGCAGATCAATCTGAGTGACATCCCCCGTGATAACCGCTTTCGAACTTATTCCCAAACGAGTCAGAAACATCTTCATCTGCTCAGATGTGGTATTTTGGGCTTCATCGAGAATGACGAAACAATCGTTCAGGGTGCGTCCTCGCATAAAGGCCAGAGGAGCCACCTCAATCACACCTCGCTGTAACATGGCGGAAGTCTGATCAAAATCAATCATATCATGAAGGGCATCGTAGAGGGGGCGGAGGTAGGGATTAACCTTTTCCGCCAGGTCTCCGGGAAGAAATCCTAGTTTCTCACCTGCTTCAACCGCCGGACGCACAAGGATAATACGGTTGATTTCACCGCCATTGAGGGCCGAAATCGCAGTTGCCATAGCCAAATAGGTCTTCCCCGTACCCGCCGGTCCAATACCAAATACGATGTCGTATTTTCGAATAGCCTCTATGTATTCTTTCTGAGCAAGAGATTTTGGGGTGATTATTCTTTTCTTGGAGGTGACGTATACAGCATCCAGGAAAATATCTTTAAGGTTAGCTTTGTATTTGCCGCTTAAGATCTTGATTGCATGGTTGACATCACTTGGATAAAGTGGATAGCCCTCGCTGAGCAGATCGTAAAGTTCTTCCAAAACCCTTTTCGCCAGTTTCACATCTGGTTCTTCCCCAAAGAGGGTAATCTGGTCGCCACGGAGACTGGCCTTAACCTGAAGGGCTTCTTCAACAAGCTTAAGGTTGCTGTTACGCTCGCCGCAAAGGTTCTGCAGCAAAGCGTTATCGTCAAACCTGAGTACAGAGCCATCGGCCCCAGCGTCTACAGTCATGGACCACTCGTTATTTCTTTTCTCCCATGACCTGAATAATCAGGCGTCTGCGGCGCGCCCGGTTGTCGAAATTGATGAGCACTACCTGCTGCCAGGTACCAAGGCTCAACCGTCCTTCCGCCACCGGAATATGTAGAGATGGTCCCAACAGAGCGGCACGGACATGGGAGTAACCGTTACCGTCGCCCCAGCGCTGATCATGGGCGTAGGGAATGTTGCGAGGGACTAGTCGCTCAATGGCATCAGCAAGATCCTGAATCACGCCACTCTCATATTCAATAGTCGTCAGCGCTCCTGTTGAGCCAGGCACGAAAAGAATCACTGCTCCACGTATAATTCCACTCTCCGCCAAATGTTGACCTACCAGTCCAGTTATGTCAATGATGTCAGTACCAATGTTACTGTTTATTTCGACAGTCTCACTTACTACGACCACATTCATTATCTCTCATTTAATGTTAGTTCTCAACTCCACTCAACGGCTGGGATAAAGGCCATGGTTCAGTCCACAGGGCAGTTCACTGTTTGTTTTTCCTCCTTGCGCCCCACATCTCTACCGTAGTCATATCGCCACGAGGAATGGTTTGGTCCTATCTAAAACCTTTTTCAGCGATCCGAGCGCTGAACTTTGTTGTTGTCAATCAGCTAGGATTTCTAACACAAACAACGAGAGGCTGCAAGTCGGGGAGGGTGGTATGGTCTCCCTGATTTCCTGTTCATCTTTCAACAAAAACCGTTTATCCTTGACGACTAGGAGCGAATTTGGTACGTCCTACGCCAATCCGGTAGTCCGTCGCTATCAGGTTCACTTAGTGGCACACAGAGTAGGCTCATGGCTCTTTTTATTTTCACTCCATGCGCTATGCTCCATGCCCTATGCCACTTCACAACGGACCACGGATCCGGTTCAGGCGGAACTACGGACACCTCTTGACCACAAGAGGCTCAGCATGAACATCCTTGATTTTATACTCCTAACAATACTGGCAATAGCCATAATCCGTGGACTCATGCGCGGTATGATTCGGCAGGTCGCCTCCCTTCTGGGGCTCGTTGCAGGCTTTGTTGTAGCTGGTCATCTTTATCTCCAGCTAACTCCTCGTTTTAAAAATTACTTTCCGTCGTTGCCCTATCCGGAGGTTTTTGCTTACCTGGCCGTTTATATTGCTACCTGGTTGGCCATCGTCTTGCTGGGGTTTCTCTTTGTCAAACTCAGCCGCGCCATGCTCATGGCGTGGGCGGACCGTCTTCTTGGCGGCATTTTAGGTTTATGCAAAGGTTTGGTGACAGCAGTTCTGGTGGTTGCAGTCTTAACCATATTCCTCTCGGGTAGATCTGCCATCCTGACAAATTCTCTCCTGTGCGTTCATGTGCAAAGGGTGGGGTATTATTTTGTGCAGCTGACCCCGAAGGAATTGCGCCACAGCTACGAGAAAAAACATGACGCTCTTGTCCGCCGACTGGAACAAGAAAAGATTACAGAATCGATAAAAAATAAAATCAAACGTTGAACTCTGTTGTCTGCGTTGGCTCGGGAAAAATCTCATGGAGGAGCTGCCGGTTGACAGCACTTCTCACTTAGCCCGGATATTTCATGAATCACCGGCTGCGACCAAGGATATGGTCGTCGTTCCTGGCGTCCTCGGGTGTCGGCTCCTGCGACGTACCGTTCAGGTACGCCTCGGAACCAATCCCGCGGTACCGCGGGACGGTTGCCAGGTGGCCCGCCCGCCTCGCCTGAGCGAGTAGGCTCGCGATGGCGGGCAGGCACGCCCATTTTCATGCTCTCGCGACGGCAAGTTATGAAATATCCTGGCTACTTAATCTGAGTTTTTCTTCCGTGTTCTTTATGTGGTAATATACCGTTTAGACTCACTGTGGCCCTTGGTCGTGCTAGATGGGGAGTTAGCGGTGCCCTGTCACCCGAAATCCGCTTATGCGGGGTCGAATTCCCTACGGAGAGCTTCAGTTTCACCGGGTCTTGTCTGCGATTGTTACTGATTGGACACCGCGCAACAAACGGATACCAACCCCGTCAGGTCCGGAAGGAAGCAGCGGTAAGTATTGCAGTTTGTGTCGTGGGCATCTCTGATCAGGGTGGCAACGTAGGCAGTTCTCGAAAAAGCTGAGCCCAATGTAGGGTGCACGGCCAAGGGTTTTTTATGCTTTAGGTTTCAGTGTTCAGGTTTCAGGTTTCAGCATTGACAATTTCGAAATTTTTGTACTCCATGCTCCATGCCCTATGCCCCATGCTAATCTTTACCTGACACCTGAAACCCGACATCTGACAGCTAAATCCTGAGATTCGGTGTTTGGAGCTCAGGATTTCATTGCTCCATTACTCCATTGATCCAAACATCTGCCTAGACTTGTTCCCAGAGAGTGCGTTCCTCTTCCTCAGAAAGATCCTTCCAATCCTTTCCTCTCTCAGTTAAATAAGTTTCCACTTGCTCAACTCGCTGGCAGAATCTTTCAAGAGTCTCTGTCAGTGCCTCCTCGGCACGTATTCCCGCCGGTTGAGTAAAGGCCACGAGAAGCAGCAAGAACCTGCCCATAACGACCCCTAGAGAGGAATCAGAACCTCCACTCCCATGCTCTAAGAGTGTTGAGAATGATCTCTGCAACTCGGGAAGAAGGACGTCTTGGCTCAAAGGGCGCTTCAGCATCCGATTCAGCCGTGAAAGCGTACGGTATGACCTCATTAGAGCCGGCAGGGCACGCGGTATTTCATGGAGACGAGCACCGAAGGGTTTATGAGGTTTTTCTTCTTGTTTAATCTCCTCCCAGTTGAGTTTGACCTCCTGTGAAGAGCTTACTTTACGATCTCCGAACACATGGGGATGCCGGCGGACCATCTTGTCTCCGACCCTGCGAAGTACCTCCGCAATCTGAAACTGGTCTTGCTCGGCATAGAGCTGGGCCAGAAAAAGTGCCATGAAAATTAAATCGCCGAGTTCGTCAGCTACCTCATTAGAGGCCGCATGATCCACTGCATCTACAACTTCATAAACCTCCTCTAGGAGGTATCGTTTGATGGTAGCGGGAGTCTGTTCCCGATCCCACGGGCATCCATCCTCAGCTCGGAGTCGGGCAAGCAAATCCAGTAACCTTTTGAATTCTCTACTAGTTTCAACCATGATATGGATCAACCTCCCTGGTGCTCAGCAAAATCCTTCGGGGCTGTAGATGTGCAACCCGTTCATATAATGTGGTGCCAGTATTTGGGTGAAGCAAGTGCTGCCAACCACCCACATATGCCACCCGTCCCTCTTGGAATCGCGCATACGTTTCCTCTAACGCTTTGGCTAATTCCCTCTCTCGCCGCTGACACAAGGTATCAGCAGACCAGTCTAGAGTGAAAGCCGCCACTAGAGAGTGCTCTTGCTTGTTCAAGAGATGGGCAGCAATCTTGTATTCCCTCTCCACCTCTTCCGCAAGAGTTACAGGAGAACATTTTAACAGCACTTCGAGATTCTCGCTGCTTAGCAGTCGCTGCCAGTGCTCGTCTATCCAATCTTTGCTCCACAGCGAAGAGTCGATGCAAGCGAGGGCAGCGCCTGTATCTCGGCAGTACTTTTGAGCCATACGGTATTCAAAGGGCACTGCGAGCTGAATCTCTATGGCCCTTATCTGTCCCCAGTCTCGCCAGGGAACCTTTAATTTGCGCGCCAATCTCTTTACTCTTCGTATAAGCAACCTTTGAAGGTGACGGGAGTTTCTTTGCCTGTAGAATAGCCCATAGGGGCTAACCTCTACTGCCAGTGCTACCGGACTCTCTTGGGTGAGAAGTTTTCCCAGCTTGAAAGCACCATGAGGATCGCGATGGACCGCGCCTATAAGAAGCAGTTCTTTAGCCAAAATTCCATACTCCCTAAAACGCACCTTCCCACGCAACTCAGTCACAGATTAACTTAACTCAGCATCAGGCACCGAGGCTTAAAACGCCGAATTCAGAACGTGGGATCTGCAGATAAATCCTAAATCCGAGACAGATAAAAAATTGGATATGAGATGTGGGGTGTCGAATCTCACATCACACCTCTGTTGTATTTTTGTGTTCTTCGTGCTCTTCGTGGTTCTTTCTATTTAGAGTCTCGGCTGTGCGAATTGCTCTAGCAGTGGGATGAGTTCGTTGAAATGGGAGATATAATGGTCTGCCTCAAGTTGCTCATTGCGGTAAGCAATAAAAGGCACCTTTGCCCGATGGCTTGTTTCCCGGTCCACCTCAGAGTCCCCAATATAGCATGCTGCCTCAGGGTTGATCTCAAAGGAAGATAGAATCTTATTGAGAGATTCCGGGTGTGGCTTGGGGTGGCGCACGTCAAGGGATGTCACTACCATATCGAAATACCGGTCGAGTCCAAATCTTTGCAGCAACTGTTTCATAGTCCGGGTTCTGTTTGTAGCAATGGCAGTTCTGTATCGAGGTGTGAGTTTTTCCAGACATTCGAGTAAGCCTGGTTCTAGGGTAAGTAAATCTATGAGGGGCTGATAGTCCATTTCCTGCCACAATCGCCTTGCCTCTTCAATGAGCCGGTCATCGACGAGTAAATACTTCAGTGATTCCTGCAGAGTGTGACAGTGCACATAATCGAGTTGCTCTTCACTAAGAGTCCCTTTTTTGAAGTGTGAGAGAAATTGATTGTAAAGGTGGGCGTTTGCCTCTCGAGAATCTACAAGTACTCCGTCACAGTCAAATATCACAGCTCTGATAACACCATCGTGGCGGGACTGCATCGTTTGGGAATTGCTGCTACTCATCTTCCTCCAAGAGTTTTTCTTTTTTCATCCCCTTTAGAAACCTTTGGTTACTGCGCCGATTCCTATCAACCTGCTTGAGAAATTTTCTCATCTCTCCATCGGGAAACATGGAGTTGAGATCTCTTTCTTCCTCATTAAAGACCCTGTTCAGATCCACTGGATCTGCTGCAGATTCCAGCTCTTCCTGTTCGATCACTTCGTTCTGCTCTTGTTTCTCGATCTGCTCTGAGTCCATGATCACCTCCAGAGTCATTTGTCAGGCGCAATCCGTGGAGGTATATATCATGAGGTCGGATTTTTTTCAAAGGGCTAATGAAGGGGTTACATTTCTCATTTATCATTTGTAATTTATCATTTATCATTTAGCTAATAGACTTCTGTATTTGCCCGAATTAATAATGCTTAATGAGAATTGAAAAATGACAACTGACATAATCGAATTCGATACATTAGTCGTTGGTAGCGGCATCGCGGGCCTCACCTTCGCCCTTAAAGTGGCGACTACCCGCAAGGTCGCTGTGGTGACCAAAAAGGAAAGTGTAGAAACAAGCACTAATTATGCCCAGGGCGGAATCGCTTCGGTACTCAGCCCTGAGGACTCCTTCGACCTCCACATCCAGGATACCCTGAATTCTGGTGATGGACTCTGTCATCCCCATGTGGTGGACATGGTGGTCAAGAGCGGCCCCGACCGCATTAGAGAACTGGCCGAAATGGGTGTGCGCTTCCAGCGGGGGAAACAGGAATCCGTTCCCTTTGATCTAGCTCGCGAGGGAGGCCACTCACGGAGCAGGATTGTTCATGCACAGGATATGACCGGGAAAGAGGTGGAGCGAGTGTTGCTCTCCATGGCAGAGGAGCACGCCAACATCTCTATTTTTGAAAATCACATTGCCATCGACTTGATTGTGGAATGTCAACTACTCAAACGGGGCCTGCTGACTACTCAGCGACAAGAGCGTTGCTGGGGAGCCTACGTTCTGGACATAGAGGGAAATCGCATCCTGACTTTCTTGGCAAGAGACACCCTACTTTGCACAGGCGGCGCTGGCAAGGTATACGTCTACACCAGCAACCCTGACGTAGCCACAGGAGACGGCGTGGCCATGGCCTACCGGGCAGGGGCAGAGGTTGCAAATATGGAGTTTGTTCAATTTCACCCTACTTGCCTTTATCACCCCCACGCCAAGAATTTCCTCATTTCGGAAGCAGTGCGGGGCGAGGGGGGGCGTCTAATAGATAAGCGCGGGCAGGCTTTTATGTCCAAATACCATCCCCTCAAAGATCTGGCTTGTCGTGACGTAGTGGCTCGAGCCATTGATACTGAGATTAAGCAGAGTGGAGACGACTGCGTTTATTTGGACATAAGCCATCGGAATGGTGATTTCCTGCGACAGCGTTTTCCCAATATTTGTGAGAAATGTTTTTCCCTTGGCATCGACATTACCAAAGAGCCAATACCCGTGGTCCCGGCAGCCCATTACATGTGCGGTGGAGTGCGCACTGATAAGCATGGACATTCTAGCATCCAACACCTCTATGCTTTGGGTGAATCAGCCTGTACCGGGCTACACGGCGCCAACCGTCTCGCCAGCAACTCTCTCCTTGAAGCTTTAGTCTTTGCCCATGCAGCTGCTGAAAATATCAATCGGGAGCCTCTGTCTAGTGGAGAAAAGTTCCTCCTTCCGGAGGTTCCTGCCTTAGAAATGCCATCGAACGCCAACGATAGCGAAATGGTGCTCATAGCTTACAGCTGGGACATAATCCGGCGGTTAATGTGGAACTACGTGGGCATTGTCCGTAAAGACAGTCGTTTAACTCTTGCCCAAAATCACCTGGCTCAGATACAACGAGAAATCAACGAACATTACCCCAATATAAGCCTAAACAGTGATCTCATCGAACTGAGAAATCTGGCCACTGTGGCTGAGTTGATCGTTATTTGCGCTCTCCAGCGGCGTGAAAGCCGAGGCCTTCATTTCAACCTCGACCACCCTCAAAAAGACGACGAGCGTTGGCAACGGGACACCATAATCCGCCTCGATCAATCGATTTGACCTATTAAGTCATATATTCGATTCATCCGCTAAAAACGCAAAGACTAAAAAATTCATTTTATCCGCCAAGATCGCGAATATCGCTAAGGATCACTCTTTAAGCTAGCAGCCGACAGTTGGCAGCTGGCAGGAAAAAATCCTTTTGCAGATTGCTGCCTGCTGCGAGCTGCCTGCTGCCAGCTCGCCGTAGGCACCTGTGGACAAAAAAACCCCGGAAAATCCGGGGCTTTATTGTCTCTGCTATCTCTGTTCAGAGAAGATCAATCAATAGGATTCAACTCGCGCTCCCTTGGAAACACAGGGAGGTATCGATAGGCAAGGGAAATTATCAAGGCTCCGTAAGCAATCAGGGCAACAGTCGGAGCCCATTCCGTCCAAGTGGGAACGTAAATCTCCCAATGGTCAAAGGGCATTACCGGCAACGCGAGGTTTTGCACCGTAAAGACGAAGCGGTTTATGACTATGCCGGCGCAGTCGAGTACACAGGCAACTATGAGCAGGACATCATCATTTCGCGCTTTCGGCGTGAGCAATATGATGGCCGGGATAATTCCGCAGACAACTATCTCGGCGAAAAGGAGCCACATTCCATATGGCGCTTTGAAGAACTCGCCGAAACTCATGCCCTTGCTGGGTGCTGTCTGAGTCGCCCACCACCACGTGTCCAAGATTTTGAACACCAGATAAAATGCGAGCAAGAATCCGGTCACCTTGGCAAGAAGGGAGATGGCATCGCGGCGAACCAATTTTTTCCGCGTAATACCTTGCACCATCATGGTAACAAGGATAGTAAGGGCTGGACCGGAAGCAATGGCCGATGCCACAAAGAGGAAGAAAGTCCATGGCCAGATGAAAAATCCCGTCCGGAAGGCGAATGGCCGCGCAAACATCACGCCATAAAGACCGCCCAGGGAGCCCTGGTGAAAGAAACTCAAAAAGGTACCTGTGGCAGCAAAAACCACCATGATCTCGTGGAGATTGTGGCTAAAATAATGGAATTCCGGCACCTTATCCAACTGTCGATTTTCAAGAATCAAAGGCAGGAACTCTATGACAAGCACTATAGTATAGCAGGTGATACAGAAGATCACTTCCGTGAGCATTGAGTGAACATTGGGGTGCCAGAAGGAAAACCAGCCTCTAATGGGTTGACCTATCTCTAGAAGCAGCACCAGCTGGGCGCCAGTATAGCAGATAAACCCAACGACCACGGCCAGATTGATAATATCTTTGAGTTCCTTTTTACCAATGACGTAGGTGAGAAAGCCGGTAAAAAAAGCTCCCGCTCCTAAAGCAATAATTGCCAGGTCTGCAGTGATATAGAGGCCAAAGCCGAAATAGTCGTTTAGGCCGGTAACGTTCAGTCCCTTCCACAGCACAAAAAAGCCACCAACTATACCAAAGCCGATCACGCCGAATATCACCAGCAGCCAAAGGCAGAAAGCTTTAAAAGAACACCTTTTTACCCCTTCGGGAATGAGCGCTGAATCCATGGTTTTCCTCGCTAAACAACGTTGTCAGCCAGCTTGTGAATCCATTCCTGACTGCTCAGGTAGATTACCTTTGGTTCGGTTCCGAGTTTTTCTAAAAGTCGAAAGGCCTCTGGGCTCTTGGCCAGCTTGGCCACCTCACTGTGGGAATCAGCCAGATTGCCAAAATACATGGCCTTTGCCGGGCAGGCCTCAACGCACGCTGGCACGTATTCTCCCTCTTCCAGCTCCTGTCGGCCCTCCACAAAAGCCTTATCTTTCGCCAGCTGTAAACGGTGCACACAGAAGGTGCACTTCTCTACCACTCCTCGCATCCTGGTGGAAACATCGGGAGTGAGCATCTCTTCCATGGCTTTGGGCCACTTTGGATCCCACCAATTAAAGTAACGGGCATGATAAGAGCAAGCAGAGATACAGTACCTGCAGCCAATGCAGCGTACAGGAATGTGAGCCACCAAGCCGGTCTCTTCATCTCGCTGAGTGGCATTTACCGGGCAGACAAAGGTGCATGGTGGGTGGGGGTCCGCGTCGCACTGGAGACACGGTCTTGGTAAATAGGCCTTGCGATGCTCCGGATAAGGCTTCCCATTGTCGAGATAAAAGACCTCCAGCCAGGTAATGGAGCGCACCTTCTTGGTCTCATCCTCTCTGAATGGAACGTTGTTTTCCTGCTGGCAGGCCACTGCACAGGTCATGCAGCCAGTACATTTGTCCAAGTCTATGACCATGCCGTACCTAATTTTCCCAGACTCGTTCCCACTCATTTCCTACCTCATACTTTGTAGATTTTCACCCGAGTTCCCCACCAAGAGGCAAGGCCGGTAGTCTTATCCTGTTGAGCCACCAAAATTGCGTTGGCGTTGACCCCCTTGCCCTTGATATAGGGATCGAAACCACTGTGTCCCAGGCCGGTGGGAATAAAAATCACGTCAGGCCGCGCATTCCCACTCACGTGAACCCGTACCTCCAGCGAACCCCGTTCGGTCTGGACTGTAACCCTGTCCCCCTCCTTGAGACCCAAGTTGGCAGCGGTTTTGGTATTGATGTCAACAAAACAATCATTACCTTTCAGTTGGAAATCAAATAGCATCTTGGTCATGAACGGAGGATTGGCAACCGGGCCATTGGTTATGATCAAGGTTTCATAGGGCATGAGAAGCAGCGGATAATCACCCGGATCTCCAGCTGGTTCCACCTCCTCGAAATGGGGCAGATAGGTGATATCGTTACCCCTTATGCCGATCTGGCGCATTTTCTGGCTGTAAAATTCAAACTTGCCCGAAGGGGTCTTGAAAGCCGAATCCCAAGCAGGCATGTTCCCGGAAGTATCAAACCAGCAACCATATTCGACCAGTTTGTCCCACAGGTCGTCAAAGGATTCATAGTTGGGTGCCAACTTGCTTCCTTGTCCTCCTTTCCACGGTTCGACTCCAGGCTCATCCGCTACTCTACCACTAGCCTTTTGGGCTAATCCCTCTACCCTTTGCTTCAAAGCCGATTCATAGTCGGACCAGGGGAAACTGGACGCAACACCACCACCCAGGGATTTTGCCAGCCTGATGAGCATATCGCCGGGATGGATGGTTGCAAATCGGGGCATCAAAACTGGAGTGCTCAAACCGAATACGGGATATTGTAATCCTGGGGGTGTCAGCACGTCCTCCAACCTTTCCAAGTAGGTGGGACCTGGAAGCACTAGGTCGGCAAGCTGAGTAGTCTCATCCATGAATGAAGAGAAGGAGACAACAGTCTCAATGTTGCTCAAGGCCTCGATGAAAGGTTCCACGTCGGCCAGATCGTGGGCGGGATTGGCCTCGTAGACCCAGAGCATCTGCGTTGAGTAGGGCTTACCTTGGTTCATGTTTTTCACCAAGTTATAGAAGAGGCTCGTCGGGAAAGATGACTGCACTTCATTGCCTACATCCAACCTGGGCTCCTTCTCCCCCTCCAGACTGATTGCATCCAACACTACTTCAGGCCATGGCGCTAGGGGTACCGAAGGTTTTTTTGTTACCCCCCCGGGTTTGTTCAGGCTTCCCACCAGTCCATTAAGGCTTTGGACAGCGAGGAAATCGTAAACGCTTCCTTGCATCCTCCCCTGGCCCCACCCACTTAAGGCTACGGCCGGCTTAGTCTGGGAGAACTCTCTGGCGAGTGCCGATATCTTTTCTCTTGTCACCCCGGTGATGGCAGCTACCTTCTCTGGGGTGTAGTTCCTTTGCAGGAGTCTCTTGAACTCGTCGAATCCATAACTATATTGGTTCACAAAAGAACGGTCGTAGTAACCCTCGCTTACGATTACCTGGGCGAGACCCAGGGCAAGGGCCGCTTCGGTGCCCGGTGTCACTGCCAGCCAATCATCTGCCTTGGAACTGCTCAGCGATCCTCTGGTTTCCACCTGCACTATTCTGGCACGGTTGCCCTTGGTGTTGCTGCGCCAGTTACCAAAGGCCAACTGCATGCGGGCTGGAGCACCCCAGCCTTCAATATAGCTACTGCCAAAGCTTATAATCATCTTGGCATTTTCCAAATCATAACCTGGCAGTCCGCTTTGCCCCTGACTGAAGAACATACCAAGAGATTCTGCATCTGCTGCCGCCGGCATCAAAACGTAGTTAGGCGAGCCATAGGCATGAAGAAAGCGAGCAAAAAGCTCAGGCACGGTCCCTTGCCGCTTGCCGCTTACGCAGACGAGTCCTCTGGCTTTTTGCCGCATGGCTCGCAATTTGGTGGCGAGAATATCCAGAGCCTCGTCCCAACTTATGGGTTTCAGGGTGGTAACGTCCCCCCGTTGGCCCGTTTGCTTCAGGGGTGTCTCGATACGGCTCGGACCATATAAATACTGGAGTCCGGAAGCGCCAAGAGGGCAGATACCCCCTTGATTAACTGGGTGGTTGGGATTGCCATCAATCCTTACGGCATTCTTTTTTGCGATAAGTCGAACCCTGATACCGCAACCGCCTGGGCAAAGCTGACAGGCAGTATTCACTAATGTGGCGCTACCTCTTTCCGGCGAAGGCCGCCAGAACCAGTTCTGGCTCCATATAGCGGTGTCATCTGCCATCTTCCATGGTAGGGGCGACAAGAGCGTACCTCCCACCCCTCCTGCTATCAGCTTAACGAAGGCTCGTCTGTCTAATTTCATGAGTTCCTTCCCCTCAAATTTTTCGGGAATATCAGTCCCCCTATCTCTTGAAACCTCCCAAATTCTTAGTGATGACAAACATCACAGGCGTTCGATACATTCTCCCGCACATGACAGTTTTCACACACGTACATTTTTATTATTCCATTGGGGTATCCGGTGAGACGGTTAATTTTGACCGGTGGAGCCTTGGTCTGCCCGCTAACGTCCTGATGGCAGTCCGTACACTCCATCTCGGCCATGCGCACATGGGCGGCATGTGAGAAGAAGACGTTGTCTGGTTGCCTGGAGTAGGAAATCCAGGGAATCTGTTTTTCTGGTTCCACATACTCAGAAACCAGCTTCGCCTCATCCTCGGTTTCACCCTGCGGTTCTGAATGACACTCGACGCAAGTAGACAGCTTTGGTTTGCCAGCAAACGTTCCGTCCTCAAGAAAGAAATGGCAATCCTCACAGGACAGTCCCGCTTCCTCTTGGTGGATGGAGTGATTGTAGTTGATTGGTTGGTACTTGGTGGAGAACAGAAGTTGTGGAAAAACTATCCAACCAACGAACAGTGCACCAGCGAAGCCAAGGACAAATAGAACCCAACCCAGTAGTCCCGAACTCTGTTGCTTGTTTTCTCCGGTCATGGAACGCCTCGGTATTTTGGAGTGTAGGGTTTAAGGAATGAAGGGTGAGTCACTCTGGCGGAATCAAGATTCCCAACCTTAAACTCTCACAGCGGAAATGGAGCCAAGATTGCGCCAAATTAAACTTTTTTTCACAAGATAAGTCTGTACTTTTCTACCGATTTCCGCCCTCCTTGTCAAGCGAAAAGGTTTGTCAAAAGGGTGATATTCATCGCTCCGAAACACGAAACCTTACCTATCTTGACAGGAGCGAAACAATTTCTCTATGCTGATAGAAGCCATGGAGGGAGAATGCGGATTTGGGAATGAGAGAATTAGTTGATTAGAAAATTAGTTAATTCGTAGAGATCCTAGAAGCCTTCACCGCAGGTCATAGGGGCAGATCACCCGTATAACAAATAACGTACAACGGATAACGACACTGCCTGGTGCGTCCTCTGCCGTCTGTCGTTTGATCTCTGCCTTGCTCCGCGGTGCTTAGTGCCTAGTACCACTGACAAAGGATAAAAAATGGATTTGCATCGGCTTGAAGTCTTTTGCAAAGTCTATGAAATGAAAAGCTTTTCTCGCGGCGCTAGGGCGTGCCTGCTCTCACAGCCCACTGTGAGCGAGCACATTCGCTATCTAGAGACTTTTTTTGATGTGCAACTCTTCGATCGTCTTGGACGGCAAGTGGTGCCCACTCGTGCTGGGGAAATTCTTTACGATTATGCTCAACGTATGCTCAATCTCAGGAGAGAGGCAAACCGTGCTTTAGAACTGTACCGGGGAAAAATGTCCGGTGAACTTGAGCTGGGTGGCAGTACTATCCCAGGCCAGTACATTCTCCCATCCCTTATCGGTCAATTTAAACGAAATTATGCCGATATCAGGATAAAGCTCGTCATTGCTGACACCATGAATATTACTAATATGGTCCTTGAAGGCGCTTTGGAACTGGGGGTAGTGGGGGCCCAAATAAAGAACAACAAACTGGAATATGAACGGTTGTTTGATGATGAACTTGTGCTGGCCATGTCACCCAATCATACATGGGCAGACCGTTCGTCCATCACTTTAGATGAACTTGCCGACGCTTCTTTTATAATGCGCGAGCAAGGATCTGGGACCAGGATAATGATGCTGCGCATTCTCGAGCAGGCCGGTTTTGATCCGCAAAGACTGAACGTGGTAGCAGAGATGGGCAGCACCGATGCTATCCGCCAGGCTATAAAGGCCGAAGTTGGAGTCTCAATTCTGTCCCGCCGTGCTATTGCCGACGAATTAAATTTCCAACAAGTGTCTAAAATCCCGATAAAAGATCTCACTTTCGTCCGCCATTTTTATCTGGTCACTCATATCAAACGGTCGAGATCGCCACTGGGACAAGCTTTTGTCGACTTCCTCGTCGAAAACCGAGACAGCGGCTCGTAGCCGCTTGTCAGTCATCCTAAGTCGCACAGAGCATAGCGCAGAGCGTTGAAAAGAGGGTCTATTTCGCTATGCGCTAGGCGCTTTGCGCTACGCGGCAATCAATCCGCATTCCGCAATCTCACATCTCACATCCCTTTGCACTTGACAAAATCTTGCCTATGTGTTTATTAAAAACGCCTTTAAGGTCATGTTTATTCCCGCTCTGAGATTTTCCATTTGCAAAAACGAATATCTTAAACCCTCACTGGAGTGGGACAAAGAAGCGGCTCATAATGGAACGGTAAGAGTATGAAAAGAACGTATCAACCAAGCAACACTCGGAGGAAAAGGACCCATGGCTTCCTGGTCCGCATGCGAACAAAATCGGGCCGGAAGGTAATCAGCCGCAGAAGGTCAAAGGGGAGGAAAAGACTCACCGTCTGAGCAAATGGAACGGACTGGTACGAGTTAGGAAAAGCGAGATCTTGCCCGGGAACCGTATGGTGGCGTCGGCTCCGTCTTTACAAGAACGATATTTTCTTAAAAAGCATGAACGCTTGCGCTATCGGAAGGATTTTGAGCTAGCCTTTCAAAACGGAAGCCGCCGCCATACCAAAAACTTCACCATCATCCTGAGGCCAAATGGACTGCAGTTCTCGCGTCTGGGGGTTACGGTTGGTAAAAAGGTAGGTAACGCAGTCAAGCGAAATCGAGTGAAACGCTACCTCCGCGAGTTTTTTCGTTTACATAAGCAC
>JAJDNB010000007.1 GCA_022340905.1 Deltaproteobacteria bacterium
CCTTTTTCCTTTTGGCCTTATGTTTTTTCCTTAACGCCTGCATGGCCAGGGGGATCTGTGTACGAGGTAATTGTAAGAATGGGCAAGGCGTGATGACTTACCCTGAGGGGGCCAACTATGAGGGTGGATGGAAGGATGGCAGGCGCCACGGTCAGGGGACCCTAACCAATCCTTACGCTGGACAGTATAAAGGACAGTGGAAGGATGACAAGCCCGATGGTTACGGAATTTGGCTGTTCCCCGACGGGGCAAAGTACGAGGGGCAGTGGAAAAGCGGTGAGTGGAACGGCAAGGGAACCATGATTTTCCCTGATGGTCGGAAGTATGTGGGCGAATGGAAAAATGACGTCCCCCAGGGACTGGGGATAATGGCATACCCAGATGGCGTGGAAGTGGAAGTTGAATTCAGAGATGGTACGTTTGTGGAAAAGTAGATACTAGCCTCACCTACAAAGGAAAGTCCGCCCGATATGATCCGGCACCATTCCCCAAGGGATTTACAATAAGAGCGACAATAGATCAACTATGTTTTGCAACTGCTTCGGCCAAAAAATGGAGATCCTCCTCTTTGAGGTTGGTAAAGCGAATTCCCATGCCAATGGGTATTGCCTCCTCATCTGGAGACAGGGGAATATCTATCCACACTACCTCTGCCGCTAACCACGACCCTTCTCGGTCTTGAACCAAAATGGCGAGTATAAAGAGGTCATTTTTGGACAACAAGGTACCGCAGCGTATATAGGCGCCACCAGCACTGATATTTTCTATAGTGCCTTCCATTTCCCCTTCGGGGGTCATCATGGTTACGGGCCATTCCACATCCACTCTCGGGTCTTTACGTCGCTGGGTAAAATTGGGAGAGCTCATTTCTTCCTCCTGCCTTCCAGAGAGAATTTCCCTGGGACAATTTACCGGATTTTCCGTCCCTATGGCAATCTCTATGAGCCTCCCCTACCTTATTTTCATTTGAAAGGATCGTGCCAATTCAAAAAATAACAGAATTTTTTATTAATATCAAAGCGTTATCAATTAGATATCCAAATGTCGGGTGTTACACTCCGGCTTGTTTGCAGTCCAAAATTGTCAGATGATGAAAAAAAATGGCAGTTCAGTCAGTGGTTTATAAATAAGTATTTCTTGTGGAATTTTCGTAAGCTTTTTGCTAAAGTGGCCGCTGTTTCAAAGCTGCGTCCTACGTGAGCACAACTAGAAACTTGGCATTAATCATGCATCGTCTGATCGCTGAATCCTTTCGCAATCATTAAAAAACCTTACGGTGAAGAGGTCCTTTTTCTATGCCACGCGGTGTCTGCTTAGCCTTGTTTGGCCTGCTTTTCTCCATGCTCTCTTGCGCTCCATCTGGACTTAATCAAAGGCCCGGGGGGGATTCCCAAGCTACAAACCGAGAAACATCATATTTGGAGCGTGAAAACCTCTCCGCTTCCACCGATGGGGAAACGAATCTTCTCGCATCATCGGCTGCCCCGGAGGATAGTCTGGTAAACGGTGCATCTTCGGTGGACATGCTTGCCAAGGGGAGAGGAGAAAACGACGCTGAAGAAGAACCATACACTGACCAGAAACGCATCGACGACGCCTTGTACTACTATCAGGAAGCTCTAGAATCCTGGAACAGTGGAGAACCGGACAAAGCAATAGAGGCTCTCGATCAGAGTTACCAAATCATTTGCTCTATACAGAATGAAGAAGATCCCGAGATTACTCAACAGAAGGAGGATCTCCGCTTACTCATTTCCAAGCGTATTCTGGAGATTTACGCCTCACGATCACACCCCCAAATGGGCCACAGCAAGGAAATTCCCTTGCCCATGAACCAGTATGTGGAAAGGGAAATAAAACGTTTTCAGACATCGGAAAAAGACTTCTTCAACCAAGCTTACAGACTTTCAGGGAGGTACAGGCCTTACATCGTTGAAGAGATGAAGAAGGCTGGGCTTCCCGAAAATCTCTCCTGGCTGCCACTCATCGAAAGTGGTTTCAAGACCAAGGCTTTCTCCAAGGCCAGAGCTCTGGGACTCTGGCAATTCATCGCCTCCACCGCCTACCGGTATGATCTGCGTCGAGATCGCTGGGTGGATGATCGCATGGACCCCGAACGCTCGACCCAGGCCGCCATTACCTACCTCAAGGTCCTTCACGGTCTCTTCGGCGACTGGACCACCGCACTGGCAGCATACAACTGTGGCGAGGGTAATGTGCTGAGGGTGATTCGCCAGCAGCATGTAAATTATTTGGATGATTTCTGGGATCTTTACCCCAGGCTACCGTTGGAAACTGCCCGCTATGTGCCCCGTTTTCTCGCGGCTCTCCATATTATCAAGGATCCTGAGAAGTACGGCTTTACCGATTTAGAGCAAGATGAGTCCTTGAAAAGCGAGAAGGTCCAGGTCAACAAACAAATGAGGCTAAAAGACATCGCTCAAACTCTCGATCTACCAGTAAAAACCTTAGAGGAGCTCAATCCTTCCTTGCGCTACAAGGCGACGCCAAACTACCCGTACATGCTCAGTGTACCCCCCGAAACCAGCGAGCTCTTTCTCGCAAATCTGGAGCAGATCCCCCAGTGGAAACCGCCTCAGCGTGCTTACGTGGTCCACCGGGTTCGCTTTGGCGAAACCCTTTCAGGGATCGCCATGAAATACCGGGTGACGGTCAGGCACATTGTGCACGCCAATGGCTTGCGCAGTGCCAGGTGGATTAGGGCAGGACAACGATTGAAGATACCACTCCGGGGCCAGATTATTTTGGCGAGTAAGTCCTCCGACCCAGAATCAACCATCCACTACAGGGTTAGGAGAGGAGACTCGCTTTGGCTCATTGCCCAACGCTATGACACCACTGTGGCCAAAATCAAGGCATTGAACCAGATTCAATCCAATTTACTCCAAGCAGGACAGATAATTCTTGTCCAAACCAACACCCGCTAAAAAATAGGCATTAAGCAAATTTCGGACTGGGGATTTGGCATTGCGGAATGCGCCCGCCCGCCTCGCCTGAGCGAGCTGGCTCGCAATGGCGGGCAGGGATTGCGGATTTGGGAATGAAAGAATTAGATAATTAGAAACTTAGTTAATTCGTAAAAATCGTAACACTCGTAAAAGGTAAACGGCGAACTGTTAAGCACTTGTAGTTTAAACTAATTCCCTAATTCTCTAATTTCCCATTTGACTTGCTGTCGTCTGTCTTCCGCCTGCTGCTGACTGAATCGGACGCTACTTTTCCTGTAATTCTTTCAGGGTTTCATCAGGGCCCAGGACGATGAGGGCGTCGCTGTCTTTTATTGTAAAATCAGCCTTTGGTATGAGAATCAACCCGTTTGGCAGAATCTCCTTGACGGCCAATACCTGCAAGGAGTAACGATTGATCAGATCAAGCTCTTTCAGTTTCTTGCCCACGAAATCCTTGGGAGGAGCAAGTTCAACAATACTGTATCCCTCGATGAAAGGCAGATAATCCAACATATTGGGATTGTCCAATCGACTTGCAACCCCTATGGCCAGGTCTTTCTCGGGAAAAAAGATTTCGTTGGCACCTACTTTCCTCAGTATGCGTCCGTGCTCTTCACTTGTCGCCTTTGCGAGGATTTGTTTTATGCCTAGGTCTTTCAGGTGCAGAGTTGCGAGAATGCTCGCCTGCATCCTGGTGCCGATACAAACCACTGCCGCGTCTATCTTGCTGATTCCCAGCGCCTCCAGGGCTTCTCGATCGGTGGCGTCGATGATAACAGCCTGACTCACCACGTCTTTGATCTTTTGCACCTGGCCTTTGTTGATGTCAAGGGCCAGAACTTCATGCCCCTTCTCGTAGAGATGGCGCCCGAGGTAATAGCCAAAATTGCCAATGCCGATGACAGCAAATTGCTTCATGGTGTTTCCCCTATAGAATTCTTATCTGGCATGTGTGGACCTGATTCGCTTTGTTCTCCATTAACCGATCATCACATTTTCTTCCGGATAGTGAAATCGGGACCTTGGTTCCTTTCCGGTCAAAGCCACGGCAATGGATAGAGGTCCCAGCCTCCCTGCAAACATCACCAGGACAATAATAATCTTACCAACACTGCTTAACAGAGGAGTAATACCTACACTGAGTCCCACGGTACCAAAGGCGGAGACTACTTCAAAAAGAAGTTCAAGGAAAAGGCCCCTGCTCTCCTGGTGTAAGGTTGTGCCCAATTCACTCACTGTCAGGGCCATGGTAGCAGCGTAGATGAGCACAACCGCCAAAACGAAGACCGAAATGGCTCTCCCAACTGTCTGTGGTGACAAGGACCGACGAAATATGCTCGTCCCTTCATCGCCCCTTAATCGTGAACGGCTGAGAGCAAAAAGAACTCCAAGGGTATTAATTTTGATACCACCGGCGGTGGATCCCGAAGCAGCTCCTACGAACATAAGCAGGATAGTGAAAAGCAGGGTCACATTCGCCATTTTGCCAAAATCCAGGGTATTGAATCCCGCGGTTCTGGCAGTAACTGATTGAAAAAAAGCCGCCAGAAATTTGCTCTCCACCGCCAGGTCAAGCATGGAACGGTTCCATTCAGAGAATAAAAATCCCGCTGTGCCGCACGCAAGTAAGACGAATGTTAGACTTAGCACCAACTTGGAATGGACTGACAACCGCCTGGTATGTCTAGTTCGCGCGCCACTTAAAACGAGCCTCTTCAACTCTACCAGCACTAGGAACCCTATGCCTCCGCAAATGATCAAGAAGGCCACGGTCAAGCTCACCAGTGGATCCCCACTGAAGGCCATAAGGCTCTGTTCATACAAACAGAATCCGGCGTTGCAGAAAGCGCTTATGGCGTGGAAAACGGCATAATATAGGGCTCTGCCTGGGTGGTAGATCTCGGAAAATCGAAAGAAGAGTATAAAAGCTCCCGCAGCTTCCAGAACGAGGGTGAACAGCACCACGTGGCTGACCAAGGAAGGGAGTCCGGTATCGGGACCGTGGGTGAAGGAGTCCTGAACGACACTCCGCTGCATGAAGGAAAACCTGCCGGTCACAACCATTATGAGAACAGTGGAGAGGGTCATTATGCCCAGGCCCCCGCACTGTATGAGTGCGAGCACTACCCACTGGCCAAACAAGCTCAATCTGCTACCGGTATCAACCACGACCAGGCCGGTAACACAGGTTGCCGAGGTTGCAGTAAAAAGACTATCCACAAAGCCGAGTCGTGGTCCGTTGGCTGCTACCGGAAGCATTAGCAGGATGGTACCTATCAGGATCAGGCCGGCAAAGCTGAGGACCGGTAGATTAACTGGGGTAATAAATCGTTTCCGCCGGATTTTTAAGGAATCCGCCATTAATTTCTGTCTCTCGGAATGCGGTTCAGCCCTTGAGGTTGGACATGCTGTTGCACCACTGATCCACAGAGATAGCTCCACAACATGTCCAACCTCAAGGGCTGAACATATTCACCTTGCTCACTCATAGGTAATACAGAAACACGAGGTTAGTCAATACTCTTCACTCAAGAGATGAAAGGCCAAAGAAAGCTGTCTTGGGTCTAGGTTACAAGGCCTGGTCGGTATCACCTATGTCGGGAGTGTAAATGGTACTGTAAGGAATGGGATATATATCTGTAACGCCCCGTAGGGGAACGATTAATTGATCACTCACAGTTAGCCACTGAAAATCTGGCTTCAGCTCGCGCAACTTGCCGTCCTCTGGCTCCTTGGAATGGATGGTATTGCGATATGTTACCTGGAAGATGCCCACCCCATAGTCATCCGCGAGATCGATGAGGAAACGTTCCACGAAATTGTCTATCTGCATGCCGCTTTCCGCCGCCAGCCGGAAAACCTCCTCCATGGGCAGTTTTATCAAAACAGATCTACTCACCCCACGTTCGCTGAGACGCGTGAGAGCGCGAGACTCTGAACTGGCCACATAAACCGTAGAGATGAATTCCATCTTTTTGAGAAACTGGGCCGCTACCACCGCAGCAGTGCGGCGTCCACCCACGGCATGATGAAATCCATAGTTTTCGAAAAGTTTGTTGTTCAGGCTCTCGGCGTACTTCTCACCCATCTCGTAGAGATCTTTGCCGATATAGCGGAGTTGCTGCGCCATCTCTTCAGTGGCATTGTCAATGGGCCAGTCAATCTTTACGCGGAAATGGGTCATGGCATAACGGGTGCGGCTCTTGAGAGACGGATCCCTCTGAATGAGTAAGGCGTAATCCACCGGCAAGACGTCCAAGACAAAATTCTCAAATCCGGGATTTTCGAAATATCTGAGGTTTTTTGTGTATTTTTTGTGCAATCGAACCTGAGGAAACTCTAAAATTCCTTCCTTAGTGACCTTGTTGGAATCGAAAAAGCGTATATATTTTTTGTAACGAGCCGGAATGGTTCCTTCACAGAACATCACCAGAAAATGGTTGTGGCTTACGTACTCTTTTTCCACTACCCTGGCCCGGGGTTTCAGCTCTCGCTTGTGCACGAACGGGTAAGGCTCCCCAGCCTCGCAAAACTTCCAGTACGAATCAACCAGAGCGTTCTGCATCAGATAGACGTCCATTTGGTCTCTAAGCACTTCGTAGACCGAGCGACGCAAGCGATCCTGCAAACTCAGTTGGTATCTATATGGCCATGTAGGCATGCTCTAGCTCCTCAAAATTCTTCCTACCGTTCCACGGAGCAAATGAATCTTATGAATTTTACGAGGAAACATCCTAGATAACTTGTTGTTAATCTTATCTAAAATTGGCTTTTTGTCAATCCATTTCTCTGGTCTTCTACCAGTATTGGCAAAGGAGGGCTTAGGCCGGTTCGTCGATCATCCTTTTGGGGAGATAAAAGACGTATTCAGCCGCAAGCACGTCAAACTGGATTCCCGTTTCACGGTCTACCGTCTCATACAAGGCCTTGAGCGTAGTTGCTTGGAGTATCTGATCAAAAAAATGGCTGCGGCGGTAAAGGTTCTGATGCAGAGGCAGGAGAAACTTACTCGAGTCCCCTTTCCAGGAGAAATTGAGGCTCTTACGTAATTCCAATATAGTCTTGTAAAGACTGCGCAGGAGATCTGTACGCAACAAGGGAGAAGTGCTGTTGACCACGCACTCCATAAGACCAGCTAGCCGGTAGAACTCCCTGGCCAAATCCTCATTCTCACGCCAGCGAAAAAGTCCCATGACTGTGTAATCACATCCACCTACCAAGCTAAAGTGTTCCGGAACGAACTTGATGTGACGATGTCCATCGCTGATTGCCTGCCGCCGGTGGTCTTGGTATTTCTCGGCCTCGCTTCTTAGACATTGCAGTATGTGACCCTGGCGCCAATCTCCCCGCCTGAATTCCAGGGGTTTACGACAGATTAGGTTGTCGTCACCTTTGTGATCTTCAAAGTCAATGATCTTGGCCATTAGGCTCTCAGGTCTTCTAGCCCGGATATTTCATGAATTGCTGTTATGAGACCATGGAGATGGGGGTGCCACCGGGCAACCGTCCCGCGGTACCGCGGGATTGGATCCGAGGCATACCTTACCGGTACGTCGCAGGGTTCGACACCCGAGGACGCCCAGGAGGACTGCTATATTATTCGCGCTCGCTGCGCTCCGCTCAGTCCCGCAAGCGGGTTCCCAGTTTCGTGGTCGGAATAAGCCATTCATGAAATATCCGGGCTAAGGAATAAAGATACTATACCAGATGTAGCACCATGTTTAAAACCTCTACTTACCTAATGCCATTCACTGGACACCATGGAACAGAGATCACAGCAGGCAGAAAACAAATATCCTCTTTACAGAATCTCAGCTGCATGCTGCCAGCTGAAGATGCGCCATGCCTTTTCAAATCCGCATTCCGCAATCCGAAATCCGAAATTATCAAAGTCCCTACTTCTCTCTATCGCCGTGGCCGGGAATACCGGGGCTCGTCATCTTTCTGGCATCCAGTATTTTCTCAAGCTTTTCTTGAGGC
>JAJDNB010000109.1 GCA_022340905.1 Deltaproteobacteria bacterium
GGTTGTGGACGGCTTTATCTCCTCAGCTGCCGCTCTGGTGGCTATGCGTCTGAGTAATGAGGTAATCGATTATCTTTTTTTTAGCCACTGCTCAGCCGAAGCTGGACACCGCACCTTTTTTGAGCGCACGGGGATTCGCCCCATTCTCGATCTTGACCTGAGGTTGGGAGAGGGAACCGGTGCTGCCCTGGCCATGCATGTAATTGAGGGGGCGGTGAAGATATACAAAGAAATGGCAACTTTCGACTCGGCCGGAGTCAGTGGAAAAGACCACTAAGCATAGGGCAGGGGGCATAGAGCATAGAGTAAAAGCAAATCACCTGTGTTTGACCCCTTGCTCCATGCTCCATGCTCTATGCTGCTAACTGCGTACGGTGGACACCACCCACCATCGATTTTATGAAGGGCGAGATGCTTCGCGGACTGGTGACTGCTTTCAGAACGTTGACTATCTTCCCTGTTCCAGGCCGGGAAGCCTCTGACTATAGCTCTGCCCTTCCCTTTTTTCCGGTGGTAGGGTTTGCCTTGGGAGCGCTCCTCTGGCTTGTGAGTCTCATTGACAGATTCATCGGCGATAGCGGTTGGCCTATGGGAATAGCAGTCTTAATGCTTCTGGCAAACATCATAAGCACGAGAGCCCTTCATCTGGACGGTTTAGCGGATTTTGCCGATGCTCTTGGTGGTGGCTGGGACAAAAGAAAACGTCTCGAAATCATGAAAGACTCTCGTCTTGGGGTCTTCGGTGGCGTGGCTGTTATTGTTGCTTTGCTTTGTAAGTGGCTTGCTTTTTCCAGGCTAGTATCAATGGGAAGCACGCTCTGGGTCATCCTGATCTTCATAATTGCCCGGACCATGCAGGTTCAGCTGGCAGTACGGCTAGACTACGCCAGAGTTGAGGGTGGCACGGCTTCCTCTTTTGTTCAGGGTGCTTCCACCTATCACTGTATCTCGGCCTACGTCATCACCATGATAGCAGCCCTCGTGTTTGGCCCTCTTGGTCTCGGGGCTCTGGCTGTGGCTGTAATAGTAACTTGGATGTATGAAGTGTGGTGCCGGCAAAAGATCGGTGGCATAACCGGCGATCTGCTCGGCGCAGGGAATGAAATAGTCGAGGTTACCTTACTATTGGTAGCCGCCATGGTAGGTAAGCCGCTCATGGTTTACATTGGTTGGAATTGGCTACTCCATTAACACGGAGCAAAGCGAGACGGGCGAGACGGGGATCAGAGATTAGAAATCAGAACGCGGTCGGCAAGAACCCCCATTTCGAAATTCGCAATCCCAAATCCGAAATGGTTTTCTCTATGCTCTTTGCGCTATGCGAAAGTGTTCATACGAAGCCGAGGGGTGAGATCTAAGGCAAAGAATTAGAGATGGCAAGAGAACGCGAACACATTCACGGCGGTGACCCGGAAAGGGAAATGCAGCGGCTGGGGCTTGCTCCTCGTCCTGTGCTGGACTTCAGCGTCAACCTCAGTCCTCTGGGTGTTCCAGAAGAGATCAAATCTATTTGGAACGATCTTTCTGGAGAGATTGAAAGCTATCCCACCGTGGATGGTAGGGGTGTAGTACGGTACTATGAGAGACGCTTCGGCCTTGATCCTGCCCAGATTCTGGCGGGCAATGGTTCCACCGAGTCTATTTATTTGGCACCACGCGCTTTGGGTCTGCGGAAGGTGGTGGTAATTAATCCCTCCTTCCATGACTACACCAGAGCCAGTCAGGTGGCCGGAGCAGAATTGGTACCTTTAGAGCTCGAAGCCTCTGCCGGGTTTGCCGCTCCGGATATTTCGGTCTTAAAAAAGGCTCTGGCCAGGGGCGACGGCCTCTTTGTCGGCAACCCCAATAATCCCACCTCCACTGTTTTCCCTCGAGAGCTTTTGCTTGAACTGGCGGAGAATTTTCCCAGTAAATGGCTGTTGGTCGACGAAGCCTTTGTACAATTTCTCGATCAACCTGATACGATTAGCCTAATCAAGCAAGAGCCGCCTTTGGCCAATATCCTTGTCTTTCACTCCCTCACCAAGTTTTTTGCCCTTCCCGGTCTCAGGTTGGGTGGTGTGGTCGGCCATCCAGACAGTATCTCTCGCCTTCGTCATCTCAAAGAACCTTGGAGTGTCAACCGGATAGCTGAAAAAGTGGCATTGAAATTGATTGACTGCGGTGATTACGAAAAAGAGTTGGCAAACCTTATTCGCCAAGAGCGGCCCAGGGTGTTCAACACGCTCAAGAGAATTGCCGGGTTTCAACCTTTTGAGCCAGCAGCTAATTTTCTTCTCGCACGGTGGACACTAACAGACGAATTGGATGATTTTCTCCTCTTCATGATGCGCTCAGGAATTCACCTTCGTGACTGCCGCAATTTTCCAGGACTGGAGGACAATTATTTTCGCATGGCTATCCGTAGCCCTGGAGAAAATGATCGGGTCCTCTCACTTATGCAAGACTGTGCTACCCATTTTTCATGACTCACGCCGCCGTCATACTTATTTCTGCCCTGGTTTTGGATCTCATTCTCGGCGATCCTCCCCTCCTTTTTCACCCGGTTCGGCTTATAGGGACGACCATTAGTGGGGCGGAAAGGATATTCCTCCGGCTTGGCTGGTCAGGACTCATTGGCGGAACCGTGCTGACATCGGGCACAATTGCAGTTTCCCTCGGGCTATATCTGGCACTTAGAATTTTTCTCGGCAGACTACACCCCGTTATCGCCTCAGTTCTGGATCTTTACCTGGCCTATTCTTTCCTGGCATTAAAAGACTTGCTCGAGCACGCCACCCCAGTTGCACAAGCTCTGACCCGAGGTGATTTGCCTGAAGCGCGCAGCGCACTCCAAAAAATCGTGGGTCGAGATACGTCAAGCTTAGATACCCAGGGTGTGGCTCGCGGAGCAGTGGAGAGTGTGGCGGAGAATTTCGTTGATGGCGTGCTCTCACCTATGTTCTGGTACACCTTGGTGGCAGTTCTCAGCCATGTATTCGGCTGTCCATCACCTGCTGCAGCCGGCATTGTCGGTATGCTCACCTTCAAAGCCATAAGCACACTCGACTCAATGGTAGGCTATCGGAGAGAGCACTATCTTCTCTTTGGCAGATCCGCCGCTCGGCTGGATGATGTGGCCAACTTCTTGCCCGCTCGCCTCTCTCTTATCATTTTATATATAGGAGCGGTTTTCAGTGGCGAACGTACTAGGGATGGATGGAGAATTGCTCTCCGCGATCGGCAAAAACATCCTTCACCCAACGCCGGCCACCCGGAAAGCTTCGTAGCAGGAGCCCTCGGGGTCCGACTTGGGGGGCCAACCCTCTATCCGCACGGAGAGGAAGAAAAACCATGGTTAGGAGCGGGAGATGAGGAGGTTGGGCCCCAGCACATTCGCCGCTGTTGCAGGTTGGTTTATCGGTCTTCTTTGGTTAGTGTTCTTATCTTTTCAGCCCTCCTCCTGTGGTCTTCGCCTCTTCTGCCATGAGAAGGTTCACTTAGCATAGCGCATAGCGCCGAGCGCATAGCGAAAAGAATAGGAGTCAGGAGTCAGAATCGAGGAGAAATCAACAGAAACAGTTATTTCAATCTACTGGGTGCTGAGTGATGTATTCCTTAGATTCGCAATTCGCAATTCCAAATTCGAAATTATCTTCTTTCTGACCTCCGACCTCTGATCTCAGACCTCTAACTCTATGCCCTATGCCCTATGCCCCATGCCTCATGCCCCATGCCTCATGCCCCATGCCTTTAGTGATACACCAACTCTTCCTCTGACACCTTGTGTCTGAAAAGAGAATAAACCCACGCCTGGTAGGCAATTACCAGAGGGACAAAGATAAGGGCCACCACCAGCATGATTTTTAGGGTCAAAGGACTGGAGGCTGAATTATAAATGGTCATGCTGTAGGCTGGATTCAGACTGGAAGGAAGCAGACTGGGATAGAGTCCGACGACGCCAAAGAGGGTGGCGGAAACTATCGTGAGACTGGAGGCAAACCACGCCTTCCAAAAAGCGGCCTTGGCCATAAAGACCCTGGTCATTACCAGACCTAACACTGCCAGCAAAGGGATGACTAAAAGAGGAGGCATTTTTAGGTAGTTGTTATAGAGCTTGGTAGAAAAGGCAGTGGCGACAAGAAAGACCACCGCCACAACCAGCAACGGCGCCCACAGCTTTTTCGCCATGGACGCCGCCCGATCATGAAGTTCACCCTCTGTTTTTATGCTCAGCCATACGGAGCCGTGAACGGTAAAAAGCAGGACAAATAGTACTCCTCCCAGCAGTCCGTAAGGATTGAGCAAAGTGAATAGGGTACCCTGGTAAATACCATTAGCATCAATGGGAATCCCTTTGAATATATTGGCGAAGGCAACACCGAACAGCAGAGCCGGCAAGAAGCTGCCTATGACCAGACAGGTGTCCCAGAGCTTTCGCCAGGCAGGACTATCGATCTGTCCTCGGAATTCGAATGGGATCGCCCGAATTATAAGGGCGAACAGGATGAGCATCAGAGCTGAATATAAGCTACTGAACAACACCGCATAGGTTGTGGGAAAGGCCGCGAAAGTAACTCCCCCTGCGGTTATTAGCCAGACCTCATTGCCATCCCAAAATGGTCCCAATGAGCTGTAGATAATTTTCCTTTCAGTGTCGTTCTTTGCCAAAATAGGCATCAGTGATCCAAGGCCCAGATCAAAGCCATCCAGCATGAAATAGACGGCCCAAAGAACTCCCCAAAGTATGAACCAGATGGTCTCCAGCATGACTTTTCTCTCCTTTCCTATTCATTCGAAGCTGCCAAGGGCTCAGGGCCCTTTCTGGCGAATTTGGCGATCAAATAGAAGGCCGAGAACCCCAACAGAGAATAGAGCGCGATGAAGCCTACCAGCGTGGTTGCAACTTGAGAAACGGCAATGGGCGAAACTGACTGCGAGGTCCTCATCAGGCCATAGACTATCCAGGGTTGCCGTCCTGTCTCGGTTAGGGTCCATCCCATTGTGGCTGCAAGGTACGGAAGCGGTATGGCATACTGCATGATCCTCAGATAACCAGGACTGGATTCTAATTTGTTTCGTTTAAACCATCCCACTACCGCCAGAATAACGAAGATTCCGGCAAGGGTTACCATTATTCTAAAGGGGATATAAGCAAGCCAGACGTTCGGCCGTTCATCTTTGGGGAAGTCCTTCAATCCTCGCACTACACCGGTGGGAGAGTGAGTTGCCAGCAGGCTGAGGAGATAGGGTATCTTACCAACCTCTAGGAGATTACGTTCATGTTCAGGGTCCGGAATTGACAGCAGGTACATAGGAGCGCTGGAGGTTGTTTCCCAGTGGGACTCCATGGCGGCCAGCTTCGTGGGCTGTGTGTGTTGGAGAAGTCCCCCGTGCAGGTGTCCCTCAAAAACTTCGAAACAGGCAAAGATGAGAGTGAAGACAACGGCCACCCGGAAGGACTTGATGAAGAATTCCGTGTGTTGCTTCCTGAGGATATTATAGGCGCATATGCCGAGGACGAAGAATCCGGCCAGAATGTAGGCAGCGCTCAAAACATGCATGATGGTCAGCACAGCGAATTTCTGGGTAACCACTGCAAGGAAATCGGTCAGCTCGGCCCGACCGTTTCGGATGGCGTAGCCAACAGGATGTTGCATCCACGAATTGGCAATGAGTATCCAGATGGCTGAGAGACTCGAGGCTATGGCGACCAACCAGATGCTCACACAGTGCATCTTCGGCGACAGTCGGTTCCAGCCGAAGGCCCACACCGCTATGAAGGTGGATTCCAAGAAAAAAGAAGTTGTGGCCTCGATGGCCAGTAAAGATCCAAAGATGTCTCCCACGTAACTGGAATACCTGGACCAGTTTGTCCCGAACTGAAACTCCAGGGTTATCCCAGTTACTATACCCACGGCGAAATTAATCAGAAACAACTTACCCCAAAACTTAGCCATCCTCTTGTAATCCTCATCTCCGCTCCTGACATAGATGGTCTCCATGATGGCGATGATTAGGGAGAGCCCCAAAGTCAATGGGACAAAAAGAAAGTGGAAATAGGTAGCTACGGCAAATTGCAATCTAGATAGTAGTAAGGCATCCATCTATTCCTCCTCTTTACGAAAATCCACTACCGTTCTCCTCCTGCCTGTTTTTCCTCCAAAATCTGGGGATTCAGGCAGATGTTTTCTTCGACCAGCTCCGCAAAGGTTGCGGAATTAAGTGTTTCTCTCAATTGGGTCCTGGCCTTCTGCCAGACCTGGTGCACCGCACAACTGTTAACCCGGGAACATTCATTCGGTCTCATCAAACAGTCGTTCAAAAAAATCTCACCCACTACTGCCTCTACAACCTCCAGGAGGCTTACTTGGGCGGGGTCCACAACCAGACGAAATCCGCCTTTGGGGCCCTGAACAATCTCAATAATTCCCCCGCGAGCGAGTTGCTGGGCGATCTTGCCCAGGAATTGTCCTGGAATCTCCATGGCCTCGGAGATCTCCCGGCGAGGCACAACTATCCCTTGCTTCTGTCTTGACAAGTAGAGTACACAGCGAACGCCGTATTCACCGGCTCTGGTGAGTCGCATCTGAAGCCTTTCACCATATAGGATAAATAGGATCTTTTTTGTCTTATATTGAACCAGTGATATGCTGTCAAGTGTTTTTTCTTTTATGGCTGTTGCTCCAGCCAAAATTATTTTTAAAAAACACTTAAAAAAAGAAAGCGTATCTGTTAAGGTGCCTTCGATTCTGCAAGCAAGCTCTTCACCAATACACTATGGAAAAGATTCGCCAAGAAAGAATCGCTCCTGCTTAACAAAGCAGAATTTGTTACGCTTGAAACTTCTATTCCTGCCGGGTTGACTTTCCTATGATTTCAATAAGATTGATCGAGTAAACATGGGTGCGGATACAATTATTCTGACAGTGGCTACCCTCGTAGGCCTGTACATGGCCGCCAATATCGGTGCCAATGACCTGGCCAACGCCATGGGCACCTCGGTTGGCTCCCGAGCTTTAACTCTCAACCAGGCCGTGTTTATTTCAATCTTGGCAAACTTGCTCGGGGCGATACTGGCTGGTGGTCACGTGACCAACACCATCAGAAAGGGGATGATCGACCCACAGTTGCTTGCTGGCTCTCCGGAACATCTCATGCTGGGAATGTTTGCTGCTCTAGTTGCTGCGGGCATCTGGGTTCATCTCGCTACTGTGTTTGGACTGCCGGTCTCCACCACCCACTCTATTGTTGGCGCTGTCGTGGGCTTCGGTGTAATAAGCGTGGGAGTGAGTGCCATTTCTTGGGGAAAGGTCATTACCATTGTATTGAGCTGGGTGGTCTCCCCTATCGCGGGTGCTATTATTGCCGGGGCCATTTATTACCTCATACGACAGAAGATATTGAGGTCAGATCGCCCGGAAAAACTGGCGATGCAATGGTCACCCTATCTCATTGGGTCTGTACTGGTGGTTATCTTCCTTTCTTTTATCTTCAAGGGATTGAAGAACCTCCACCTCAATCTTGGATTTTTTCAGGCGCTTGCTATTGCCATACCCTGCGCTGCACTCGGGGGTTTGCTGGGCCGCTCTTGGCTAAAATATCTGCTCCGGAGAGACGAGCAGGCCGAAAGCCATGCCACACCTTTACAAGCGTTCTTTGCCCATCTGCAAGTTATGACCGCATGTTACGTGGCCTTCGCCCATGGAGCCAATGACGTTGCCAATGCTGTTGGACCTCTTGCAGCCATCTTCTCAGTAGTTAAAACCAAGAGTGTAGTGATGCAAGTGGAAGTTCCTGTCTGGATGTTGGCCATAGGTGGTATCGCGGTTGGGGGTGGCCTTTTTGCCTTTGGCAGTAAGGTCATGGCAACGATTGGCGGCAAGATAACCGAAGTGACGCCGGTACGGGGTTTTTGTGCCGAATTTGGCGCAGCCACAACAATTCTGGTATGCTCAAGACTTGGACTGCCCGTCTCTACCACCCACGTTTTGGTGGGCGCAGTGGTTGGGGTGGGCTTTATGCGTGGAATGGGCTTTCTTGACATACGGCTGTTGCGAAATATCGGCTGGTCGTGGATAATAACCTTACCCTTTACGGTGGCTCTTGCCATGGCCTTATACAAGCTCTTAACTATATTATTTATTTAGTAACATTTGCCTCTATGGGGAGGTGCATACATGAGATTTAAATTTTTCTCTCTTTTTTACAAGTCACCTTTCAAAAAGCTCAAAGACCACGCCGACAAGGTTAAAGAGTGCGCCTGGATGTTTAAGCGTGCAGTGGAATGCTATGTCGAGAGGGATTGCGAGGAGTTCGACCAACTCACCGAGGACGTGGCCATGCTTGAGAGCCAAGCAGACTGGCTCAAGCGCAATCTCCGCAACCACCTGCCCCGAGGCCTTCTGATGCCGGTGGACAAGTTTGTCCTCGTTGACTGCTTGCGCGAGCAAGACCATGTGCTGGATAACGTGGAGAAAGCCCTATACTGGCTCTCGTTCAAACCCGAAGGGGAAATCCCCGAAGAACTGGTGGGCGATTTATTGCATCTTGTTGATGCTGTTGTGCCAGCCATTGAGAAACTCCCTGAGATGGCTGAACAGGCCATCGCTTACTTCGAGAGTAGTACCGAAGAAAACCGTAACAGATTAAAGAGTACTATCAGAGACATTCATCAGGCCGAAAAAGAGGCAGACCATCTGGAACATGAGCTCAAGAAAGAGGCCTTTGCCCGATTGAAAGACCCGGTGGACATCTTCCATATTGTCCGATTGGTAGAAATTATCGCAAACATTGCCGATGATGCCCAGAACGCCTCCGACCGCATGCGAACCATGATCGCCAGGTAGCAGCCTGGAGAATATTCAGTCCTCGCCTCTCCCTCGCCTCTTACCCCAAACAGAGGCAAAGTGGAAACTCCTGCCGCTGTTACAGTTCTGTAACAAAACCATAACAGTTATGTAACCTAGCCAAAATATGGTAGTATTCCCATACCCTTGGAGTGTAAAATGAGAAAAACCCTGATTTTGGTCGTTGAAGACGATACTGATATCCTTCGACTTGTAACCCACAATCTCAAGTCCGCCGAATTTGACGTTTTAACCGCGCAAGATGGCTACGCGGCATTATCTCTGGCGAAGAAGCATCTTCCTCAGCTTGTAATCCTCGATCTCATGCTCCCAGGCCTTGATGGCTTCGAGGTCTGCAAAGAGCTGAAGCGAAGCCCTGCAACGAAAAACATCCCCATCTTGATGCTCACTGCCAGAGGTGAGGAGGTGGATCGAGTTGTCGGGCTGGAGCTCGGGGCTGATGACTATGTGGTGAAGCCATTCAGCCCGAGGGAATTGGTGCTGAGAGTCCGCGCAATTCTGCGGAGATTTGCACCGGAAGAACCTCCCATAACCGGATGGCAAAGAAATGGCTTGGGCGTGCGTTTCGACTCACATCGCGTCACCATAGACAATCAAGAAGCCATTCTCACCGCAACCGAATTTCGCCTCCTGGCGGAACTGATTAGGAATCTAGGCAAGGTTTTGACCAGGGATCAATTACTGGACAAGGTTTGGGGCTACCAGTTCGATGGTTACGCTCGCACGGTGGATACGCACATTCGTAGGCTTCGACAGAAAATCGGACCTTATGCAGAGTGGATTGAGACCGTGCGTGGCGTGGGCTATCGCTTTCGGGATTGACCTCTATGTTTAGGAAACTATCTTTTAGAAGTCGACTTCTCCTTTCCTTCTGGGCTGTCCTTTTCCTTGCCCTCCTACTTCCCTCACTTTATTACCGCAAGACGTTGAGCGAGGAAATAAATGCCGATACCCGTTCTAATGCCATCCATCAGCTTAATTTGGCATATTGGCTTTTGTCACAAGACCAGCCCTTCCAGAACGCTGCTTCATTACAGGTATGGTGCAAGACACTTGGCGATCACCTGGGGACACGGATCACCTATGTGGCTAGCGATGGGACGGTCATTGCCGATTCTCAGGTCTCTTTTGCCCAGGTTCCGAGCATGGGCAATCACGCCAATCGTCCAGAGATCGTCCAGGCCTACAAGGAGGGTCTAGGAACCAGCTCGCGCTACAGCATTACCCTCGAGAGGAATCTGATTTACGCTGCCAGAAAAAGCGATGGTGGTGGAGCTATTCCCGCCGGGGTGATTCGCGTTGCAGTTCCATTTTTAGAAGTTAAGCGAAAGCTGGATCGTCTTGGAAGAAACCTTATCCTCACTGTGTTATTGGCCTTCGGAGCCACTATTTTGATTAGTTACCTGTTCGCTCGCCAGCTTGAGGCCCCACTGCGGAGGATGATTAGAGCGGCGGAGGGTATTGGCAGCGGTGACTACGGAAAACGTATCCGTATCTCTCCTGGGCAGGAGTTCTCACCCCTTTCCCATGCCATCAATAAAATGGCTAAAAGCATTGAAAAGCAAATTCATACCATTACCGAGCAGAAGCAGCAATTGGAGGCAGTTTTGAATGGCATGGCTGAGGGAGTGATGGTCCTCGACAGCAGGGGAAGGATCCGAACTGTCAATCCAGCTCTGGCCCGCATCATTCCTCACCCCCCGGCGAGTATTGGGCGGCGTCCTTTAGAAGTAATTTTGAGCTCAGAACTACAGCAGGCCTGCGACCAGGTGCTGGCCGGCTCAGATGAACTCCCGGTGCAGCCATACAATTTGGAGATTAGTTTGGGTGAAGGGCGAGCATTCGATGTCAATATTGTTCAGCTGCGAGACCGCCAGGAAGGTATGGGGGCTATCGTTGTCTTTCATGACATTACTCAGCTTAAACGTCTTGAAAAGATTCGTCAGGACTTTGTCGCCAATGTCTCTCATGAACTGCGCACTCCACTTACCTCTATCAAGGGCTACGCCGAGACATTATTAGCTGGTAGGACCGAAAGTCCCGACTCCACTCGCGACTTCCTCCAGGTCATTCTCAAGCATGCGAACCAGATGAGCAAGATGGTGGATGATCTTCTTCAGTTGGCAAGGCTCGAAGCCCGTCAGCAATTGTCGGAAGCTGTCGCCGTAGATGTCGCAACGGCCCTTAATTCAGCCTGGAAAGCCTGCTCTTCCCTGGCTGAGGCAAAAGAAGTTCGTCTGGAAAAACTGTTGCCGGAGGATCCCCTGCTGGTGAGAGCAGATGCCGAACAACTCGAGCAAGTTTTTAGGAATCTGCTGGAAAACGCCGTTAAGTATGGCCCATCCGGAGGCACCGTAAGGGTCTCATGTAATTTTGGCCCTGAAGGTGTAGTCTTCCAGGTGCGGGATGAAGGGCCTGGGATTCCTAGCCAAGCCCAACCGAGGATTTTTGAAAGATTTTACCGGGTAGAAAAAAATCGTGCTAATCAGGAAGGCAGCACAGGTCTTGGTCTAGCCATCTGCCGACACATAATTCAGAACCACGGTGGGGAGATCTGGGTGGAAAGTCCCCCTCAAGGAGAGGCCGAGGGTTCAGCTTTCTTTTTCACCCTCCCCCTCGCTAATAAAGAATGAAACAAATTTCTCCAGGAAAACATCACCTTGTTATGCGTAAGTGATGGATGTGTGACTATATATCTGGTATCTAATTAGAGTTAGTCTATATTGTTCTACTAATCCAGGAGTTCTTTTATGGAAGTCAGAAAACGCTTCAGCCAGGAACTGGATGATCTGAAGCTTGAAGTCCTTCGTATGGCTGCACTGACCGAGCACGCTCTAACCAAAGCCCTCCGGGCCTTTTTCGAACGCGACTCTGATCTAGCTGAAGAGGTTGTGGCATCAGATGAGGAAATAGACTTACTTGAAGTGGACATCGACAAACGGTGCTTACGATTGCTGGCCTTGGAACAGCCCATGGCAAGGGATCTCCGTTTTATTATCGGCTGTATGCGGATATGTATTAATTTGGAGCGCATTGCCGACCAGGCGGTCAACATTGCTGAAAGGGCCCTTTACCTCAATCAGCGACCCGCCCTCCCACATCAGCCTCTAATGGAACGATTGGCCGCCACATCGGTAGATATGTTTAAGCAAGCCGTGTCAGCCTTCAATATTGGTAACACCCAGCAAGCTTCCAAAGTATGCCAGATGGATGACGCCGCCGATGAGCTGAACCTGAAGATCCTTAGACACTTCGTCGATTACATGGTTGCTGAAGTGCGGGCGGTGGAACGAGCAGTCTACTCAATAATTGTTTCTCGCTGTCTCGAGCGCTGTGGAGACCACGCCACCAACGTTGCCGAGGCTGTGGTTTTTATTGTCGAAGGAGTTGAGATAAAGCATCATTGTGAGCCGTAGTGGCAGAGCGCTAAGGGCATAGCGCATAGCGACTTAGGTCAGGTGTCAATTTTGACAGTTTTTGAATCTGGTTTGTATTTCTGTCTAGGGAGGAGGGAGCGATGAAGAGAATTCTGGTTTTACTCGGTTTGCTGATACTTTCTTTTTCCTTGGTCTCAACCCCAACCGAAGCGAAAACTCTTCTTAATATCATAGAGGACGGAAAGATTGTCATAGGTGTCAAGGCTGATTATCCTCCCTGGAGTGCAATTAATGAAAAAAGTGACTTCGAGGGGTGGGAGATAGACCTTTGCCGGAAGCTTGCCGAATATCTTTTTGGGGATCCCAGTAAAGTTCAGTTCGTGGCGGTCACCAGTGAGAATCGAATAAAACTACTCAACTCGGGCAAAATTGATATTATCTGGGCGACTATGGGGCAAACGCCGCAGCGGGCTCAAGAGGTCGACTTTTCCGTTCCCTACTTCGAGTCCGGAGTTCGTCTCCTGGCCAAAAAGGGCTCAGGGATCAACTCCATTTATGATCTCAGTGACAAGAAGGTCATCACCATCAAGGGAACCACTGGCGCCCAAGCTCTGGCTGAGCTGGTACCAAAAGCCAAACAGATCAAGGTAGACACGACTCACGAGGCTATTCAGGCATTGAGGAACGATCAGGGAGTCGCCTTTGCCCAGGATGATCTGCTGGTATTCACCTTGGCAATGTACAATCCGGAGTTCGAAGTTGTTGGCGAACATTTCAACACCACTTATTGGGGAGTCGCTGTCCGCAAAGGTGAAGAAGACGTCAAGGCCTTCATAGACGTCTCGCTCCGGCTGATGTACGAGACCGGTTTTTTACAGGAGTCACTAAAGAAGTGGTGGGGTGGCTGGGTACTGGATGAGTACCTGAGAAGAATCGAGAAAGTTTTCCAGGAACGGTGAGCCCTGCCACTCTTGAGCGCTGGGCTGAAAAATTTGAAATTTGTGATTTGTTATTTGGAATTTTTGGGGACCGAAATGACCTATAAGGAAAAACTTCGCATTCTGTATCTGTGCACCGGCAACTCGTGTCGCAGCCAGATGGCTGAAGCTTTTACCCTCCATCTCAAAGGTGACCAGATAGAAGCCCTGTCGGCCGGGGTGGCTCCGAAGGCAATAGATCCCAGAGCGATAAAGGCCATGTCGGAGGATGGTATTGATATCTCTAGGCAGGGTTCCAAGTCGGTCGATCAGGTAATGAACCAGAAATTTGATTACGTGGTGACCTTGTGTGACAACGCTCAGAAGACTTGTCCCAGCTTTCCGGGCACAACCACAGTCATACATGTGGGTTTCGACGATCCACCCAAACTGGCTGCAACCGCCAGAGATGAAGAAGAAGCCATGCTCCACTACCGTCGAGTCCGTGATGAGATCAAAGCCTTCGTGGAAAGTCTGCCCGAATCGCTGTTAGATAAACAAGGTCACCAGGAGGATTTCCGGGCTGGGATCCAAGCCTTTCTGAACAACTTACCCGTGGATTTAACCAAGAGAAAAGAAGATTAGCCCTAACCAGAATATTTCATGAAATATCCTCTTTAGAAACCTTAGAGGGGAAAAACTTGCTAAATCTTTCACGACTTCAGGGTCTATCCAATACTCCACATTCTGGCCTTTCCGCTGCGTCCTGCTCAAACCTGCCCGTTAGAACTCCTTGATGTGGTGTGAGATGTCGAGGACACCAAGGTCAGGGAATCATCCCCAAGGTTGAAACTTAACCTTCCTGAAACCATTCCTTCACATTCCTGTAACAACGAATCCGTACCATTCACGAATACAATAAGGAGAATAACCTGATGTGCTGGTTCTATTGCAAAGTTGGATATTTCTGCGGCAAATCCATACTGCTTACGCGGCGTTACGAAAACATCATAAGCAGAGAAAAACCTAAGAGATTTCCGCTGTGTTTCAGGGAAATGGCATACCCGTTTGAATGTCCTTGAAGAGGAGGTGAGGAGAAATCTAGAAAGATTGTAACCGTAGTGTAACAATTCTGTAACATTCTTGTAACAAAAGGAGAGTTAAAGAAAGGAGACACGATGAAAAGAGCATTAGCACTGAGTCTGATCCTGGCATTCACTGTCCTGTTTTCGTTTGGAGCGGCCGCTGCCGCGAATACCTTAAACGGAGCCGGGGCCACTTTTCCTTACCCCGTGTATTCGGCCTGGGCTTACGACTATAACAAGGTGACCGGGGTCAAGCTTAACTACCAGTCCATAGGTTCGGGAGGCGGACAGAGGCAGATAACCGAACGGACCGTGGACTTCGGCGCATCGGACGCTCCCCTTGATCCTGCAAAGCTCGACGAGCTGAAGCTCTACCAATTTCCCGCCGTAATCGGCGGCGTGGTGCCGGTGGTTAACATCCCCGGCATCAAGGCGGGCCAGCTCAGGCTCGACGCGGCCACGCTTTGCAAGGTGCTACTTGGCAATATCAAGTACTGGGACGACGGTGATCTAAAAGCCCTGAACCGGGGGTTAAAACTGCCCCATGAGGAGATAACAGTTGTCCACCGCTCCGACGGCTCCGGCACCACCGCAATCTTCACCACCTACCTGAGCGGTGCCTACCCTGAATGGAAGGACAAGGTGGGCTCGGGCAAGGCGGTGAAGTGGCCGACAGGAATCGGCGGCAAGGGGAACGAAGGCGTCGCCAACTACGTTAAGAGGGTGAACAATTCCATAGGCTACGTCGAGTTCGCGTACGCCAAGCAGAACAAGCTGGCCTACGTGCTGCTGAAGAACGCCGCCGGCAATTTTGTCGAGCCGAGTTTTGACAACTTCAAGGACGCGGCCGCAACTGGCGACTTCGACCCCGACAAGAACTTCTACCTCTGGCTCACGGACGCCCCCGGCAAAAACGCCTGGCCCATAGCCGGGGCAACCTTCATTCTGCTTGCGAGGGAGAAGACCGAGGCCAACAAGAGGGTGGTGAAGTTCTACGATTGGGCCTTCAAGAACGGAGACGCCACGGCCGAGAAGCTCGTATACGTGCCCCTTCCGGCCAGCCTTAAGGATAAGATCCGGGCTTACTGGAAGGACAAGGGAATTTAATTGATCGAACAACTACGCGTTAAATTTGCTCGCAGGGGGCAGGCCTTCGGGCTTGCCCCTTCTTTCATCCTTCCTTTGAAGGGGAAAATTCTTAAGAGAGCCTTGCAGATGGGCATAGGGCCGAAGAAGAACACCGCCGACATCCTCTTCTACGGGTTAACGGCCCTGGCGTCGTTCACCGTGCTCATGATAATTTTAGGAGTATTTTTCGTTCTCCTAAAAGAGTCCGCCCTCTCCATAAGGGAATTCGGCGTAATCAGATTCATCTCCTCCACAGACTGGAACCCCGTGACCGAGTCCTTCGGAGCGGCCACCAACCTTTTCGGCACAGCGGTGACCACGCTCCTTGCCATGGTGATGGCCATCCCTGTCGCGCTCGGCATCGCCATCTTCATAACCGAGGTCGCCCCCAGTTCCCTCAAGGGCCCGGTAGGAGCGGCAATAGAGCTCCTTGCTGCCATACCCAGCATAATTTACGGGATGTGGGGCCTTTTTACCCTGGCCCCGATTATGGCCGAATACATAGAGCCGGCTCTTCAATCAACTCTTGGGCGGGTGCCGCTCCTGGGAATTCTTTTCCACGGTACCCCCATGGGGATTGACATACTTACGGCAAGCGTAGTGCTCAGCATAATGATTATCCCCTTCACCGCCAGCATATCGAGGGACGCTTTCAACCTGACGCCGTCGGTGGTGAAGGAGTCGGCATACGCACTAGGGGCCACGAGGTGGGAAGTCGTAAAGAACGTCGTCGTACCCTACAGCAAGATAGGTATATTCGGCGGCGCGGTGCTCTCCCTTGGAAGGGCGCTGGGCGAGACGATGGCGGTGGCCTTCGTCCTCGGCAACAACCACCAGATAACCTCGTCGCTTTTCGATGCGGCCGCCACCATCACAGTGACCCTGGCAAACGAGTTCACCGAGGCGGACACCAACTTATATCTCTCGTCGCTATTCTACCTTGCACTTCTTTTGTTCGTGCTGAGTTTTTTAACCCTTGCCGTGGCGAAGTTCTTCATGCTTCGGACCGAAAGGAGGCACTCTCGATGACCAGGGCGCGCATGAGAAAGCTTGAGAGCGTGGGGGCTCTGGCCCTATGCAGCCTGGCCGCCTTTGCCGGACTCTTCTGGCTCGTCTTCATATTGGGCGATGTCCTGGTGCACGGGATAAAGGCCCTACATCTGCATCTCTTCTTTAAGGACCCGGTACCTCCCGGCATGCAGGGAGGTGGGCTCCGGAACGCCTTCGTGGGACAGCTCCTTATTACTTTCGCCGCCACCATCATTGGAGTGCCCATGGGCATACTCGGCGGCACGTTCCTTGCCGAATACGCCAGGGGCAAATGGATGGCGAGGATCATCAGCGTGCTCTCGGACATCATGGTCAGTGTGCCCTCCATAGTGATAGGCACATTCATCTATGCGCTAATGGTGAGGCCCTTCGGGCATTTCAACGGCTGGGCCGGGGCCGTGGCCCTCGCTATCATCATGGTCCCCGTGGTGGTAAGGACTACAGAGAGCATGCTCACTCTCGTGCCCTGGACCCTCAGGGAAGCGGCCTTCGCCCTCGGCGCGCCCTACTACAAGGTGATAACCCAGGTCGTCTACAGGGGAGCGGCGGCGGGAATACTCACGGGCGTGCTCCTTTCAATTGCGAGAGTGGCGGGCGAAACGGCCCCGCTGCTTTTCACCTCCTTCAACAACAACTTCTTCTCCACAGACATGAATGGGCCCATCGCCTCCCTTACGGTAACGATCTTCCAGTACGCCATGGGCCCTTACGAGGACTGGCACCGCCAGGCATGGGCAGCGTCGTTTATTATAGCGCTTTTCATACTGGTTATTACTATAATCGGGAGGACAATTGTCAAGATGAGGTACGACAAGGGATGAAAATCGAAATGGAAACAAGGGGCCTGAATTTTTACTATGTCGGCGGCGTGCACGCCCTCAAGGACGTAACCTTGCCCATATATAAAAACTCGGTGACCGCCCTCATCGGTCCCTCCGGCTGTGGAAAGACCACGCTTCTTCGCTGCTTCAACCGCATGCACGACCTCTACCCCGGAAACAGGTACGAGGGGGAGATAATTTTCGAGGGTACGAACATACTCTCTAACGACATTGACCTCATCGAGCTCAGGAGTCGCATAGGGATGGTGTTTCAGAAGCCCACTCCCTTCCCCATGAGTATATTCGACAACGTAGCCTACGGCTTGAGGCTGAATGGGGTCAAGAAAAAACCCGACCTCGCGGAACGCGTGGAACTGGCCCTGAGGCAAGCGGCCCTCTGGCAGGAGGTCAAGGACAAGCTACTTGAAAGCGCCTATGCTCTGTCGGGAGGACAGCAGCAGAGGCTGGTGATAGCCCGGGCCCTGGCTGTGGAGCCCGACGTGATCCTCTTCGACGAGCCCACCTCGGCCCTCGATCCCATATCCACGGCCAAGATAGAGGAGCTCCTCGAGCAGCTTAAAAAGTCGGTAACCATAATAATTGTCACCCATAACCTGCAACAGGCAGCTAGGGTCTCTGACAGGACGGGCTTTCTGATGCTTGGGGAGCTCATAGAGTTCGACGCCACCGAGGCCATGTTCACTGCACCGAACGTGAAGCTTACCGTGGATTATGTGACCGGGAGGTTCGGATAATCCTGGTCCGCAGGAATCAAGCTATGATCGCCTGATCTTTTTGTTTTTTCTTCGAGCAAACCTCTTCCGCACACCTTTTTTCTTGTGCCTCAGAAAATTCACCTTTTCACCACAGTCATGTAACAAATCCCCTGTATAAATCCTAAAAAAATCAGGATTACGTAACCCAAATATTAGGAGAAGAACCATGACAAAAATTTTGTTGGTAGACGACGAGGAGTACATACGAAGGTTTTATGTTGAAGAGCTTTCTGAAGAGGGTTACGAGGTGGTCACCGCTGCCTCAGGACATAACCTCTTGAGAAAGATTAACCTGTTTCAACCAGGTCTGGTAATTTTGGACATCAAACTGATGGACTACGATGGGCTTGAGCTGTTGCAAGAAATACGGAGTCACCACCGCGATTTGCCCGTCATTTTGTGCACTGCCTATGACACGTACAGAGAAGATCCAAGAGCTCTTGCGGCTGATTACTACGTAATCAAATCATTCGATCTTACGGAATTGAAAAGGGCAGCTTTTAGAGCCATTCAGGCTGACGAGGCGATTCGGCTGACTGGCACTAATTAGGTCATTCGTCCATGCAGTTACTCAGGGTATGCATGCGGTCCTGCCATTTAAGTTGTACATGCATTAGGAAAAAGGAGATTTATGTCAAATTATATTGAATCAGAATTGCAAAGAATAATCGCTATTGCAGAGAAAAACGGGAAAATATCTTCGGAGTATGCCTTTAATTGTTTCAGGATATTCCTCACCGCCGCCGAAGCAAAAGAGATACTTGAGATAATTCAACACTACAGGGATTACCATGTTGTCCATTCTACAGCTGCAAGTTAAGGCTGAAACTTTTCCCTTGCTCAAACAGGGTTTGACCATGTTCCATTTCATACTCTCAGTGTTATTTGAGCTGATTAATCTAGTACTCGAGGTCATTTTGCTCTTTGGGCTCAAGCTAATTGCCCTCTTCGTCTTTCAAGCCGAAGCCCCGGAGATAGATTTGGCCGATATCGAGTAATTTCTCACTTACGCTCTGATAATTCATAAATTCACCGTTTTTCCACAGAACTGACGATCGAATGTGGTTGCGCTGGGTGGGTCGCGCTACATCACGCAAGATTTGTCCACTCTGGAGAAAAACAGTAGAGCGCATGGATAGTGATTCGCCTTTTGAGATAGGAAAAAACTACGATTAATTTTCCATCGCTCTGCAAACCCCACAATAAACAGTCGATAGACAGTTCTTGCCAGAGAAGATCTGAGCCACTCCGAGACCTCCTCCCCAACCTGTGTTTGAGGGAAGATCTAGCTTGTTGCGGTCGCGACATGATATACTTATGTCTCTTTGAATGCTTAACATTCTCTCAAGGAGGGGAATATGACTGCGGAGCGAAAATTGAGTATTCCTGGTGGCTTGACAGGAGCGCTTGTTGGTCTCGCAGCGGAATTAGCGCTGGAAGAAATCACCGGAATGGAATTAGTCAATGGACTTCTGGCCATTATCGGTGCTGGTTTTGGTCTCATACGCATCGACCGGCGCATATATGAAGCTACGGTTAATCTGATCAAACGGGTGCCGGTGGAGCCCAATTCCGACTATCGCGACGTCCTTCAACAGATCGATGAAATGTCCCTTGAACTTCCAGAGTTGCGCGAGAGTTTCGTAAAGCTGGTGCAGGCTGGTATGGAGGCGCAAAAGGCCTAACGTCAATGGTCGGTTTAAATGCTCTATCCAAATTTTTTCGCAAGACCATTGGTCCGCGAATTGAAGCTTTAGGGCTTCTTCCGCACCGCTACTATCTGCACCGGGCCTTGGATGCACTTGAACAGGATAACATTGACGAAGCAGTGCGAATGCTAACCCTCGCGGGTAATGACAAAAAAGACTCAAGGTGGCGCCTTATCTGCCAACAGGTCATCTTTCGATGCAGAGTATTGGCCGCTCAACATGAAAAACAGTTACGCCGGTTTGAGACTGAGATGGAGATTTTTGGCAAACCTGCTGAACTAGTTGGAACTTACCTTCGCCTGCAAAATGCTGAAGAGCGAGCTCAGGACATTCTGAGAAGCTACGAGTCATCGCTTCTCAACCAACTCAGCAGCAGCAAGTCCGCTCCGGGCCGGGCCGATTAATCGGAGATCTGCTGTTTTAGCAAACCCCTATCTAGATCATTTTCCTCTTGATTTTTCCCACCTCCATGTAGTAGTAAAGAACCACACAGTCTGGGTACCCCGTGGGGTGTAACAGGGAATCCCGTGTAAGTCGGGAGCGGTCCCGCCGCTGTAATCGAGGACGAAAGCCGCAATTAACCCTGATGTTTGATGAATTGCTGTAGCGAGACCGTGAAGATGGGCGTGCCACCGGTCAACCGCAGGGTGTCGAAGCCGAGTCGTACCTGAACGGTACGTCGCAGGGTGCGACACCCGAGGACGCCCGGAAGGACGGCCATATCCGCGGTCGCAGCAAGTCATTCATGAAACAACAGGGTTATAAGCCACTTTCCAGTTGAAGCTGGATGGGAAGGCGCGGTAAGTAGGATGATCCGAGAGCCAGAAGACCTGCCCAGGTGCTAGTCGAGCGTAGGCCACGTGGAAATGGCTGAGATCGACAACTCTTAAGGACCAAGAAACTGGGTGCAATCCTTAAGCTGGAGACAGCTTAAGGATTTTTTTTTGGCACCAACCTCAACCTCTATCTTTCCTGATGGCGCCCGCCGTGGGCAGACGGCGGGTGTCCTCAGGGAACTTCTATCATTGCTGAGATCAAGCGCCACGAAGTTCACGAAGGCCACAAAGAAAGTACTTTTATTAGTGGGGCAGGCGTCTCTGCCTGCTACAGATTAATCTTAACAAGGAGGAAACAGATGAAAAAAGGATTGATTGTCTACCTCATCAACAGTGACATCTTGCCTAAATCTTTCGACCCAGATGAAGCGCTTTCACACCTATCTTTAAACTCTGATCACTCGGTCTTGGCCGCTTCCGCAGAAGGTTTTTATGACATCCCTGACGCCTGGCACCTCATGCTGACCAGGGGCATGCAGTATATTTCCTGCGTCAAGGGGAGGTTCAATGAAGCTGGTAAAATTGAACTTTACGGTGAACCATTAAGACTATATGGCTAACGAGCGAGCCCTTTCTGGATTACAGCATTCATATGTCATCAAAAAAGGGGAGACCTTGTCCTCAGGAGTGCTGGAGTGGTAAAGTTGTGGAACTACCAAAATTCCAAACCTGTCTTGGTCATTGAATATTGGAATTTGTGATTTCCTTGGAGTTTGGTGCTTGGAATTTGTTATTTTTCACTGTTGCACTACTCCCCGTCCTTGAGTTAATTGCCATCAGCCTCCTTATTGTTTAGAATTCCCTAAAAATCCCTCTGATGCTGAGGAGGTCAGTATCTCCATGAAAATGACCTGGGATAGCGAGGCCGAGAAGATGCTGCAGCGGGTGCCTTTTTTTGTCCGCAAACGGGTGCGGACAAGAGTGGAAGAGGAAGTGGCTGCCGCCGGCCGCAACCTTGTTACCAGAAAAGATCTCGAAGACAGTAAAAAGAAACATCTAAAGAGTCTCAGCGAAGGAATCAAAGGCTTCAGCCTCGAGGCCTGCTTCGGCTCCAGCGGCTGTCACAACGCGGCAGTGTCTTCTGCCGACGTGGTCTCCAACCTCGACAGTCTCCTTGAAAGAGCTGATTTGCTCACCTTTCTCCGTTCTCGTTTAGGCGAGCGCTTGAAGTTGCATCACCAGCTCAGGATAACCATCGCCGATTGTCCAAACTCGTGCTCTCAGCCCCAGATCAAGGACATCGGCATTATTGGCCAAGCCCAGATTGAGTGCAATCCTAATGAGTGTACAGGATGCGGTGAATGTGAGGCTGTGTGCGAGGAATCCGCCATAGTCCTCAAGGATGGCTTTCTGGTGGGTGTGGACGAAAAACTATGCGTTCAGTGCGGAGCTTGTGCGCACGTTTGTCCAACTGAATCACTCAGCACCACTGGGGGTACTTTTAGAGTGTTGGTGGGAGGCAAATTGGGTCGTCATCCGCAGCTTGCTCGAGAGTTAACCAGGGATCTCGATGGCCTACAGGTGCTCGATCTGGTGGGCGTCATCGTGGATTTCTTCAAGGCCAATGCGAAAAGCGGCGAACGTTTAGGAGCAGTTATCAACCGAGTAGGGTGGGAAGAATTTAAAGAATCAGTGCTCTAGGATAATAATCCGCGAAGAACGCTATTTTCAGCAGGCAGGAAGCAGCTAGCAGCGGGCAGCAATAAAGATTGCACCTCGGTTGACCTATTCTTTTTCCTGCCGGCCGCCAGTTGTCAGCTGCCAGCTTGAGTGGTGCGTCTCCGTCTCGCTGTGCATGTGATAGATGACCTACTTCTACCAGATGGCGTCTCTTAAGGTTTGTTCCAAAGAAATGGGCTTGACACCCAGAAGCTCATAGAAAGGTTTTTCGTCGCAAGTGCCGCCCTCCAAAAGCATGGTAATCTGGTCGGTTGTCAGGGGATAACCGGGCGCGTGTTGCAGAGCTGAAGTGGCGAGCCTCAAAGGGAACACCGGCAGGTGTATCTTGACAATGGTTTTTCCCAAAACCCTGGCCAAGGTATCCATGATCTCATCGAAAGTTACGTTGTCGGGACCGCCCACATCCAAGGTCTTACTGTGGGATTCTTCCAACTCGAGAGCTTTTTCAAATCCTTGCGCCACCGTGAACACACTCACCGGTTGAAACCGGTATTTGCCGTCACCAATGATGGGCACTACGATCTTTTTGACCATGTCGGCGAACATTTTTATTGCTTCACCACCTGGACCAAAGATTAAAGACGGTCTAAAGATTGTGTATTTGAGGCCGCTCTCGCGCACGAGTTCCTCGGCTGCAAATTTAGTGCGCAGATAGGGAGTTGGACCATCTTCCCTGACCCCGAGGGCACTCATATGAAGCAATCTTGTAACTCCGATTTCTTTAGCAGCGGCAATTACATTGGCCGTGGCTTCGGTGTGCAACTTTTCGAAGGTAACCCCACGGTTAGGAAAAGCACGAATGATTCCCACCAGATGGATGACCGCATCGCATCCATCCATCCCTTGGCTCAGATCGGCAACCTCTTCCACGGTGCCTGGAACCACATCCAGCTCATTTGGTCTCTTAATCTTGTACTCAGAGCCGGGTCGCACCAAAGCCTTTACCTGGTGTCCCTTTTCCAGCAGCTCCTTCAAAACATGGTTGCCCACAAATCCAGTGCCTCCCGTGATAAATACCTTCATGACCATCTCCTGTTAAACATGAAGAAAACCAGGGACAAGAGCATAGAGAACTGTACTTCGGAAACGCTGTCAGCGAAAGTGATGGAGGCATCTTATAACAAGGCCCAGGTTTAGGCAAGGGAGACAAGAGGAATAGTGAAGTCTGAAAAAAGACACCTTGACCTAGAGCAAGACCAGTCTTATGCTGTGGGGGATATCTTTTTGGCAGGAAATTACCTGAATGATCACCGTCTTCGACATAATCTTCCAAGTGCTAATATTGCTCTTCTCTGTAATCCTCCATGAGGTGGCTCATGGCTACGCCGCCCTCTCTCTGGGTGATCCCACGGCTCGCGCAGCAGGCAGGCTTACCCTAAACCCGATAAAGCACATGGATCCCTGGGGAACTGTTATACTCCCTCTTTTTCTCATTCTTATTCGCGCTCCTTTTTTGGTGGGCTGGGCTAAGCCGGTTCCCGTAAATCCTTATCTGTTGCGCGACCCCAAACGTGGAATGATGCTCGTTGGTGCTGCCGGGCCCCTTGCCAATATTGCCTTGATACTTTTGTCCGCCGTGGTTCTCAGGGCAATGCCCTTTTCGGCGCCACCGTTTCTTTTTGACCTGTTCAAATATTGCTGCGCCATTAATATCATCCTAGCCCTATTCAATTTGCTGCCAGTTCCTCCCCTCGACGGCTCTAAGGTGGTGGCAGGAATACTGCCTCCCAAGATGAGGGATGCCTATGCGGGACTCGAACGCTATGGCATCCTTATCATCATTGCTTTGCTCTATTTAGGTATTCTTGACCGAGTCATAGTGCCCCTGTACAGAACCATCTTCTACTTCCTTGTTCAAGCATGATTCATGGCGAGCATGCAAAATACAGCGCAGCGAAGTATCCAGGTCGGATGCAAAGCAGGGGTCTGGAATGATGGAATATTGGAATAATGGAATGCTGGGGACAAAAATTCTTCGAGGCTAACTTCTTACAATTTGACTCGCTATTGACCCATTATTCCATGCTTCCAGCATTCCAACATTCCTGTAGCAAAGCCTGAGGCTTTGCGCCATCCTAGGTTTACCTTGACGCAACTAGACTAACTACTTGTGGGAGCTTGGCTATTTCAGCTAACTCGCTGGGTTCTTTGGGAGTTTCACCAGTGGCCTGAAGAAGGATTCGATAATAGGTTTTAATACGATTAACATATCTTACCGGTTCGGTTCCTCTAGCATATCCGTGAGGAAGGCTTCGATAGTACTTCTTCTGCCGCAGCAAAGGTAAGGTACTACTCACATCCTGCCAGTTGTCCGGATCTTTGTCCAATCGTTTGGCCAAGGCCCTGGCGTCCTCAAGGTGTCCCCAGCCTACATTGTAAGCGGCCAGAGCCATATAAGTCCGGTCTGGCTCGGGTATGCTATTGCCGATCCTTTCATGTAAGAGAGCCAGATAGCGCGCTCCACCGTCTATTGATTGACGGGGATCGAGCCTGCTCTCAACTCCCAAGCTTGAAGCGGTTTCCTGTGTGAGCATCATGATGCCCCTGACTCCAGTAAAGCTCACCGCCTGGGGATCCCAATGGGATTCCTGATAAGATTGAGCTGCAACCAGTTTCCAATCCAAGCCATGTTTTTTCGCCGCGGCCTTGAAGTAATTTTCGTACCTAGGCAAACGGTGCCTCAGCCTGCGGTGGTACTTTACCAGGTCAACATAATCAAATACTTTCAGGTGCCCGTAGTAATGTTGCTTCAATTTATCTAGGAGGATAGAGGTTGATGGTTGCGCAAACCAGTGGTCGATGGCATCCAAAAGGTGATTATGCTGTGGATGCACGGCCCAGGCAAGGTGTTCACCCTCTTGGATCGCGAAGCGAATCTTGAGTTGCGGGTAATAACGCCGATTCACCGCAACAATATTGGAATCGGCTATGGTGAGCGGAATTATGCCCCGCCAAACCATCTCCAAGAGTTCCTCGGTCTCGTACCCCGAAACCGGGAGCCAGGATAGGCCGGGATATTGAGTTTTAAGCTCCTTCAGCCTCTCTTCATAAGAGGTGCCGGCATTCACCCATAAAGGTTGACCAATGAGATCTCCTATATCGCTGGGAGACGGGCCGCCCCTTCGGCCCACCACTTCCTGCTGCACCTCCATATAGGGAGGCCCGAATGCTACTCTTCGCATGCGATTCTCTGTAACCGTAAAGCCTGCGGCAATGAGATCTGCCTTGCCTTGAAGCAGGGCGGGAATCATCTCATTGAAACTGTCGGTTACAACGCATTTGACCTTCACACCCAGATAATTAGCGAAGCCTCTCACCAGGTCGTATTCAAAGCCAGCGAATCCATTGGGTCCCTCATAGTAGCAAGTGGCATTGTTTCTTATGAGCACTCGAAGGGTACCCCTGTTTTTTATAGTTTCCAACTCATCTCTGGGAGTGAACTGGTTACAGCCGGTGCTAACCAGGAATATGAGAGATAGGGTGAACGAAATCAGCAGTTTCGTCCAGGGAGAAGTAAATCTGTTTCGGCCAGATCCGGTCATGATGTTATCTTTTGGATTCCCCTGAGAAATAGGCCTCTGAACCCCTTTTTATCATTCTCTTCAGGCTACCGTAGTCAGAGTCAGTTACCATCTATTGGGTGTTTCCCCAATAGAGCAAAATCCGTTCCTCCTTATTCCATCATTTTTTTCTAGCGGCCCGCTGTCCTGTTTTATCAGCGGCCACCTTGGTTCTGCACAGTGGGTAAAGTTTCTGTTAATGCTTTTTCCGAACTTGTCAAGACCTCGGCCGCCGTTAGAGGCCTTTTATGGTTTTCTTTCCCACTACATATATAAATACAGTAATGTTAGGTACTTATATCTTTCTACGAAGGCCAATCTGCTTTTTCTCCCACGTCTACAAGAGTATACCACTAACAGCCCCAAGATAACAAATCGGAGCTCACGTACCCTGATTTCAGCCGAAAACTTTGGTTTTCGGCTGAGCATTAACCAGCATCACGCGAAGATCCATTACGTTGGTATTAGTGGGGCCAGTAATCAGCAGATCCTCTAGGTGCTGGAAAAAATGATAAGAGTCATTTTTTGCAAGAAAATCTCTGGGATCAAGACCTTTTGCCAGACCTCTCCCTACAGTTTGGCCATCCCCCACAGCACCCGCGGCATCGGTAGGTCCGTCTGTACCGTCCGTTCCGCCGCTGAGAAAACAGACACCCGTAAGTCCCTCGAGTTCCAAAGCCGCCGCTAAGGTAAACTCCAAGTTTCGTCCACCCTTTCCCCTGCCTCGTACCACTACCGTAGTCTCCCCCCCTGAAATTAGACAGGCAGGTGGACCCACGGGGTTGCCGCTTCGAACGATCTCCTTGAGCAAAGCACTATGAAAACCAGCCGCCTCCGTGGTATCACCCTCAATCATGGA
>JAJDNB010000048.1 GCA_022340905.1 Deltaproteobacteria bacterium
AGTGAGGGCGAGGGAGAGGATGGCGAGGGTGAGTCCGCTCATCTGCAACCATAGCTTCATTACTTGCTGGCGATACGGTTTTTCAAAAAAACCGGCTCTCAATTCCCCTCCCATGCCAGCGAGAATCGGCCAGGAGATGTCAAGATAATGCTCACCTTTGGCGGAAGTAATTTGTCGAAGGTTAAACTGCTGACCAGGATTTGAACTGTTGGCCCCAACCAGTCCGCTGGGAACCGCTGTGGCAAAGGTATGGGCGAGAATCTTGTGGTTTTTTACGATGAAAAGGTAAGCCAAAGAAGGGTTACTCCGCATATGGTGGTCTAACATCGTCTCCAAGGCCGCCTGGTTGTCGTCAAGGATTTTGTCCACAGCCTCGAGAGAAACAACCTGAGCTGTATTTTCGGCCTGAGTGGTCAACGCCTCGAATAAACTATCACTGTAGCGCTGAATAACCACGAGCGAGAGGAGCAACCCGCTTCCGATAACCAAAGCCGATACTGTGAGAAGCAATTTGCTCTTTAGACTTCGCGGCATCATGAAGATCTGTCTCCGGCCTGAAGCGTTTCTAAAGTAACAGGAGTGATCGATCTTAGGACAGTTGATCTATGCGGTTACTAGAGATCTTAACATAAAATTTTTTAGGAGCAAGGAATTTTCAACAGGATCATAAGGGCATAGGAGAGAATAGTTTTTCTGGAAGTCTAGTGAACAGTCAAAAAAATGTTGTTGTCAGATGTGTGCGAAAGTCAGACATCTACCTTTCGCCCTGCCTAAAAAAATTACCCAGGGTGGTAAGAGCAACCCTGGGTGTCTTAGTTGTTAGACTGCTCGACTAGAATTCTATTTGCATGGCCTCATAGGGACAAACCGGTATGCAGAGTTCACAGGCTATGCACTTATCATGGTCGAAGGAGACCTGCATATCTTGCCGTGTAACCGAAAGCGCACCAGTGGGACAAACCGAGCAGCAGGCGGTGCAGGCGATGCACTTCTCTGCGTCCCATTGTACATCCTGGGCAAGGGGTTTGATATCCAAACCCAAATCAGACGCAAATTGCAGACCTGCGTCAAGATTCTGTTTCTTGCCGCTAACCTCTACCACCAATCTGCCCCATTCTCTGGGGGTAATTCGGGCTCGTAAAATGTTAATCTTTAAATTGTGCTCCGTAATGAGTTGATATGTGACCGGTTGGTCGATCAAGTGCGGTGGAAAATTGAACACCAAACGTTTTGTCGCCATTTTATGCCTCCGTACATCGCCAAGCGCAAAGCGCAGAGCGTCGAGAAAAGTTTTTCGCCATGCGCTTAGCGCTATGCGCCATGCGCAATTAATCTACTGCCACTCGGGCGTTATTGAAGATTGGTCTCTCCTGAAGGGGTTTGAATTTGATGCCCGATTCCACCGAAGGCACGGGTGCCACCGGTTCGCTCAGGAGAAAAGAGCCTTCAGCAATCCAATTCTTTAGGGTACTGGCAACTTCTCTGGCCCTGGCATATGAAGAGAGCCCGGCAGTGGGTACTTTTTTGTCCTTAACAGTTATGGAGCCAGACTTGAGCTGAGCATAGGTGACTTCTCCCAAGCTGCCTGGAATGCAGTTGGGATATGCCTCGCTGTAGTCAACAACCTGAGCGACTATGTCATTGTCGGTAACCGCAGTATAGTTCAGCATTTCCTCGTCCAGGATCGGAACGGGTATGCCAATTCCCACGGCCAAGGTGACACCATAACCGCTGAAGGAGGCACCGCGCAGCCAGCGAGCATTCATTTGTTTTAAATCACCCATTACCGCCAGAGTCCCAGCTCCCATCCGGGGTACTCCCCTGTCGGTGCGAGGTACGTCCGGGTTGTGCTGGGTGCCTCGATCTACCACATAGCCAACGCCACCCCCGAGGAAAATACGGGTTCCAATGCCAATGGTGCGATAAAGCGGATCGTTGAGGAGCGGACTCAGTTGTCCGGCGCTACAGTAGGTGGCGTTGCGCAAGTTGGGGTGGAGTACCCCCATGTAGGTATAGATTATGCGGTCGGATAGGTTAACCGCCACGTTATAGTTCTGGTAGCCGTTTCGCATATTGAACAGCATCGCCTCGTTCATGTCCTCGAGCCTTATCCAGGTCTCGAGTTTGCGACGCGGATAGCAGTCGGTACCATAGGCACGAGCAAGGAGTTGGGCATCCTTGCCTGCAACCAGATCTTCAATCAGGTGGCCGCCGCCATAGGGAAATTTTCCCGGATGGATCTTGTTGCGCGGGTCGTCGTCGGGTATGGCGGTGGCGCCCACAAAGAAATCCACCGCGGCAAAGCCGGTGTAGACTGGAATGTCATTCAGGGTGACGCTGCCCCCGCCTAGCTTGATCCGCGGGTTGGAGTGACCAACATTGAAATAAGCTCCAGAAGAGCACATGGGCGCGAAGGTGCCAGTGGTGACCACATCGACTTCTGCAGCTGCTTTCTTTTTGCCTTTGCTCCTGGCTACGGAGATGATTTCCTCTGCGGTGTAGACAACCGCCTTGCCGCTTTTTATCTTTTCATTGATTTCCTGGATGGTCTTTGCCATGGAATCCTCCTCGATTGTAAATGTTCATCTTCTTGTACCTCGACTTATTGTCCACGAGACCCCTGCCGGGGCTAACCATTATCCATAACATGAGACCACCCCCTTTATGGGCATAGCGCAAAGGGCATAGGGCATAGCGAAAAACAAATTATCTTTGACGCTACGCGCTTGGCGCTCTGAGCTTTGCGACTACGGCCAGGTACTTATATACCGTTCACCGGTGCTCGGCAGCACCGTCACAACAGTCTTGCCTTTACTTTCTTCTCGCTTGGCCACTTGCAGGGCAGCCCATGTGGCTGCACCACTTGAAATCCCGGCCAGTATGCCTTCTTCTTTTGCCAATCTGGCAGCCATTTCTTCAGCAAGGTCAGCGTTTACCTGGATTATCTCATCAATAAGATCAACGCGTAGTACCGCCGGCACAAAGCCGGCACCTATACCCTGAATCCTGTGAGGACCAGGTTCGCCTCCGGAGAGAACCGGTGATTCAGCTGGCTCAACAGCAACAACTTTGAAGGTAGGCTTTTTGGCTTTGATGACCTCTGCCACACCGGTGATGGTCCCGCCTGTGCCCACCCCTGAAACGAATACGTCAACTTCGCCGTCCGTGTCGTTCCAGATCTCCAGTGCTGTAGTCTCGCGATGTATGGCAGGATTAGCTGGATTGGCAAATTGGTCCGGCATAAAGGCTTTGGGAGTTGTGGCCACCAATTCCTCGGCTTTTTTGATCGCCCCCTTCATGCCCTCACTTCCAGGAGTTAGCATCAGTTCCGCCCCCAGCCTGGTGAGCAGTTTGCGCCTTTCTATAGTCATGGTCTCCGGCATGGTAAGAATAAGCCGATAGCCCTTGCTGGCAGCAATCATTGCCAAGGCAATGCCAGTATTGCCACTGGTGGGCTCAATGATTATTCCGTCATGCTTAAGCTTTCCCTGGACCTCTGCGGCTTCGATCATGCTCCGCCCGATACGATCCTTGACGCTGCCCAAGGGGTTGAAGAATTCCAATTTAGCCAAGATTTTTGTATCTATTCCCTTGACTATATTTTTGAGCTGAACCAGCGGTGTATGGCCGATGGTTTTGCCGATGTCAGTACCGATTCTCATGAAGTGCTACCTCGCATTGGATTCAGATTCTGAGTTTTTATAAACGAGTTTAGGAGGAGATAAAAAAACCTTGGTCCCCGGGGGCACCGAGCGGGTAATCCAGACGCTTCCTCCGATGACAGAACCGGCGCCGATAACGGTCTCTCCCCCCAAGATTGTAGCTCCTGCGTAGATAGTGACATCATCCTCGATAGTCGGATGTCGCTTGGCGTATCGCAGTTGTTCCACCTCCTCTTTTGGCAAGGAGAGGGCTCCTACGGTCACGCCCTGATAGATGCGGACTCGTTCGCCGATTGAGGTGGTCTCGCCAACAACAACTCCGGTGCCATGGTCGATAAAGAAACTAGGTCCGATTGTCGCTCCAGGGTGAATGTCTATTCCAGTAATGCTGTGCGCATACTCGGACATCATTCTCGGTAGCAAAGGAATTTCCTGCCGCCAGAGTTGATGGGAAATGCGATGGATGGTGATAGCCAACACGCCAGGATAACTAATTATCACCTCATCAATATTCTTGGCTGCTGGATCGCCGTCATAGGCAGCCTGCACATCGGTTGTCAAGATTTTCCTGATTTCAGGCAGTTGTTCCAGAAAGCGAATGGCTTCTCGCTGGCCCCGTTCCTGGCAATGAGTGCATACGAGCTTGTAGCGCTGGCAGTCGTGACGGATACTAAGGGCAATACTTGCAGAGAGGACTTCGAACAGCCGGGTGGTCTCCGAGCCGATGGTATATTCGAGCTGGTTGTTGTCCAGCGGCTGACCGTTGTTGAAGTATCCCGGAAAAAGCAAACGCTTTGTTCGCTGAATAATCTCCACAGCATTTTCTGTTGATGGAATGACTTCCGCATCCACATGGGCAAATAGTTGTGAATTCCGACTAGATTCCACCAGGCAGTCGACTATGGTAGGCAGTTGGTCCCGTATCTGCGAACCGGTCTCAACTACCTGGCGGCAAGTCTCTTTTTCCTTGTCATAAAGCTGTTCCACTTTACTCATGATCTACCTTTCCTTTACCCCTAATCCAGGGACTCCTATGTCTTTCCCGTGGCAGTGTCTACGCTGATGAGTATCCCTAGTTACTACAAAGAGCATGCACGGTAGGACTGCTGGAATCAGACTGCGGCTTGGCTAAGGAGTGGTAAGGCTTCGGGATGGTGGGCTGTGGAGTGTGGCCATCGGACGAAACCTGCTGTAACAGCCGCGCGCCATGCTCTCCATAGAGCCAGGGCAACAACAGCAACACATGTCGTCCTCACGCATGACCATATGCACTACACCACCCCCTTTCCCATTATCATAGCTGTTGGGTAGGATAATGAAGTATACCAAAAAAAATACGGTTGTCAACAGTATACTTTCAAAAGAAGAAAATTCTGAAAGGGCTTGACATTATATAGCCATATTGCTATATAGATTAATAGTCATAAAATGATCTGGCCAAAATCATTCTTTAAACCTACGGAGAGATGGTGGCATGCGAGATTATCTCAGAGTGATGAAGGCCGCCGCAGACGGTACCCGGGTCAAGATTCTCAAGATGCTCCAGCAAAAGAACCTGTGTGTATGTGAAATGCAGTCGGTGCTCGGCATCAGCCAGCCCAGTGTATCCAGGCATCTCCGATTGCTGGAGGATGCTGATCTGGTGCGCAGCGAAAAGGACGGAATGTGGACCAACTTCCGTCTTGCCAAGCTGGATGAATCCAATATCTATTCTCGGGTTGTATTGAACCATCTCAAAAAATGGTTGGAAGACGATCAGACCATTCAGGAACTTCTGGACCAGGTTAGGGTGGTAGACCGGGTGACGTGCGGCAGGCAGTAGAAGACGAGACGAGCGAGACGGGGAAGACGACAGATGACAGATGTCATTTTTTCGTTATACGTTATTCGTTATTCGGAAGATTTGCCCCTGTGAGCCCTGAGCTATGACCTGTGAGCTGAATTGATGATTTCTACGACTTCTACGATTTTTTACGATTTTTACGAATTAACTAATTTTCTAATCGACTAATTGTCTAGAGGTACAACAGCATGGAAGACGCGCCTGTAATTGAAGCCAATACACCTGATGAAACTGAAGAGGAAGAACCGGAAGAAAGCTTGATAGACTGGAAAATTCTGTGGAAGCCCATGAGCCTGATCGTGGGTCTTTTTGTGATCTTTTTCTATTTACCTGTTGATAACAGCCGATTCGCGGGAGCGGTGATAGAGTCGCTGGCCCTGGCCAAGTGGTACGCCCAGGAGCACGTGGTCCTCTGCCTGGTGCCGGCATTTTTCATTGCTGGCGCCATTGCTTGTTTTATCTCCCAGGCGGCGGTGATGAAATATCTAGGCGCCGGTGCCAAAAAGGTCTTGGCTTACGGGGTAGCCTCGGTCTCAGGTACGATTTTGGCAGTGTGCTCCTGCACCATTTTGCCCCTTTTTGCCGGCATCTGGAAGCGGGGTGCCGGGCTCGGTCCAGCGGTGGCTTTTCTCTACTCTGGACCTGCAATTAACATCCTGGCCATAGTGCTTACTGCCAGAGTGCTGGGGCTTGCCATCGGCATAGGTCGTGCCGTGGGTGCGGTAATTTTCAGCGTCGTTATCGGCCTCCTCATGTATCTTATATTCAGGAAGGAAGAACAGGCCAAGGCCGAAGCCGCTATGTTGATGCCGGAACCGGAGGTGGAGAGGCCTCTGTGGAAAAACGTCATCTACTTTGCCTCAATGGTGGGAATTCTTGTTTCCGCCACCTGGGGAAAACCTGCTGAACCCGTGGGCCTGTGGAACGCCATCTACAGCGTAAAGTGGTATTTCACTGGTGGATTTGCGGTGCTGCTGGGTATTCTTCTGGTTGCCTGGTTTCGGGTGAAAGCTTACAAGATGGCCTTTGCCGGAGCTGCAGTTTTAGTGCTGGCAATGCTCTTCCCCCACGAACCCCTTGTGGCCTTTTCCGCCGGGATCATCGGCATAACGGTTATCTCCACTACCACCCGCGGGGAGACCGAGAGCTGGTTCCTCTCATCCTGGGACTTCACTAAACAGATTATGCCCCTCCTTTTTGCCGGTGTGCTGGTGGCAGGTCTCCTTTTGGGACGACCGGGCTCAGAAGGCTTAATTCCTTCACGCTGGGTGAGCAGTCTGGTGGGTGGCAACTCAGTGGGTGCGAATCTTTTCGCCTCGGTAGTCGGTGCCTTCATGTACTTTGCCACGCTTACCGAGGTACCGATTCTACAAGGGCTTCTTGGCGCTGGGATGGGCAAAGGTCCTGCTCTGGCCCTGCTTCTTGCCGGCCCAGCCTTGAGTCTGCCGAACATGCTGGTGATCCGAAGTGTAATGGGAACTAAGAAGACGGTAGTTTTTGTCTGCTTAGTGGTAATAATGGCTACGATAAGCGGGCTTATATTCGGCCGTTTTTTCGCCTAATCAATATGTCAACATCAATTTGAACTCTGACCCTTCGCGCTCTGCGCCATGCTGATTACAAGGAGGTACAGCAAAATGGAGATCAAAGTACTCGGTCCTGGCTGTCCAAAATGTCAAACACTTGAGAAAAACACCAAAGATGCAGTTGCTGAGCTTAGCATCGACGCTCAGATTGAAAAGGTAACCGATATAAACGAAATCGCCAATTACGGAGTCTTCATGACTCCAGGTCTAGTCGTCGATGGTGAGGTGAAGCTCGTTGGCAAAGTGGCCAGCAAAAATGAGATTAAGAAAATCCTCAGCAAGTAATTTTCTTAGTTACTAAAGAATCAACCTATTTGACCGGTCAGACAGTTCTTGTTGAGGAAAAACTGTAGATTAGCTTCTCTACCTTCCGGCGGCTGTCTAACCGGCTCCACAGAATCAATTAATGCAAACGGTTCAAGCTATTTCTGAGAGGATGTGACGGTGAGTTCAGGAGATGATTTTACCAAGATTACAGTGGGCAAGTTCTCTGTGGGCATTGTCGGCCTGAAGGCAGCACTAGAGGAGACAGAACAAATGCGGTTCACCTCAGATGAGGGGATAGCGGATTACCTCCTGCACGTACTGAAAAAGAAGAACTATATACCTCCAAAGTCAGAACCGGAGCATGCCCGGGCCTTTTTGCGGGAATATAAGAAATTCAGGGGTGAATCATTCGAGGTGGATGAGCCCCAAGGTGTCGAGGTGAAGATCCTCGGTCCGGGATGCCCCAACTGCGAGAAGCTCGAGCAAATGGTCTACAAGGTGATGGCGGACTCCAACATTGCCGGCGACGTGGAGCATGTGAGAGACATGGCCGAGATAGCCAACTATGGCATCGTGCCCACCCCAGCACTGGTGATAAATGGTGAAATTAAGACTTGCGGTCGGTTGCCGAGAGAGAGTCAGCTGCGAAAATGGCTCAAGCAAGAGGCATAGAGCAGAGGGCACGGGGCTTAGGGAAATACAAACATAGAGGTCAGAGATCAGACGTCAGAGGTCAGGGATAAAGCTGATCTCTGATCTCCGACTTCTGACCTCTGTGATTGACGGCCGGAACGATTTTAACGGCTCAAACGATTTACTCTAAACTCCTGACTTCTGGCCTACGGACGAACCCAAATTGGTACGAAACTATTGACGAGGAGATAAGGTGAAATCTAGGGTCGAGGATCTTTTGTTTTACTTAGGCAAGGTTGCGGAAAGGCTCTGCTTCATCGAAGCAGCAGCAGGTACGGCGGGAAATATTTCTCTGAGAGCTGACGATTTTCCCATTGAGGAACTTCCACAAATAGGTAGTCGAGAAAAAATGCATCACCAAATGGATCAAGATTTTCCTGAGCTTCATAACAGGAGATTCGTTATTACAGGCTCTGGCAAGAACCTGCGCTATATTGCCCATCGGCCTCATACGTGTCTCGCTCTGGTGGAAATAGTCAAAGGGGGATATGATATACTCTGGGGACTCAAGCAAGGGGAAAAGATTACCTCTGAGCATCCTGCCCATTTTACAATCTACCAGCGCCGCCCGGATGTCTCCGCCGTGATCCACGGTCAACCAACAAGTGTCAACGTTCTGGTTAGACTTTTTCGGACCGAGGCAAGCCTCAACAGTTTAATGTATGCTCAGCACGAGCAG
>JAJDNB010000050.1 GCA_022340905.1 Deltaproteobacteria bacterium
GCCTTGGAGGGATATGCCTCAACGGTATTTGAGGCTCAGTCAGTTGCTGGAGGCATGTTGCGTTTGGGCATTCCGGACTATCGACTGCCTCCGGAAGTACTGGAAAAAGAGATCCGTGCCATTACCCGACTCGGGGTTGAGGTAAAGCTCAATACTGCCCTGGGTCGGGATGTGACCGTTGACGGTCTTTTCAAGGAGGGCTACAAGGCGGTCTACCTCGCCATCGGCGCCCACAAGGACCTCCAGCTCAACATTCCCGGCGAAGACGGAGAGGGCGTTCTCTCCAGTGTAGATTTTCTCCGGCGGGTCAATTTGGGTGAACTGACCAAGCTGGAGGGAAGGGCGGTGATCGTCGGCGGCGGGAATGTGGCCATCGATGCGGCTCGGTCCGCTTTGCGTTTGGGGGCTGACAAGGTAACCATCTTGTATCGCCGTACTCGAGCGGAGATGCCCGCTTACGAATACGAGGTGGAGGATGCGTTGGCTGAAGGCATAACTATTCAATATCTTACTGCGCCCCAGCAGATCCTTACCAAAGACAACAAGGTTATCGGCATTCAGTGCATCAAAATGGAATTGGGAGAGCCGGACTCTTCTGGCAGAAGACGACCGGTGCCCGTCCCTGGCAGTGAATTTATTGTGGAAACCGAGTGGGTCCTGCCTGCCATCGGCCAGACTCCCGATTCGGCTTTTCTGGCAGATACTTCCGGCTTGCAGTTGAGTCGCTGGGGAACCATCGAAGCAGATCCCGTGACTTTTGCCACCAATGTGGAGGGAGTGTTTGCCGGCGGTGATGCTCACACGGGTCCCTGGGTGGCCATCGGGGCTGTGGGCCACGGCAGAGAAGCGGCCATATCGATTTCTCGCTATCTTCGAGGTGAAGATCTGCTGGCAGGTCGGGAGCCCGTTGAGGTCCCCGAGGAGAATTTTGTTCCCCTGTCTGACGATATTAAGCAAATCCCCCGGGCTACACAGGCTCACATCAGCATGGCGGAGCGAACTGCCGGTTTTGCCGAGGTTGAGCTGGGTCTTACTGAAGAGCAGGCTCAGGCCGAGGCAGCAAAATGTCTGAATTGTATGGCCTGCTGTGAGTGTATGCAGTGCGTCGCCGCCTGTCAGGCCCACGCGGTTGACCACTCCATGCAGGAGCAAGAAATTACTTTGGATGTAGGCTCGGTGATTCTTGCACCTGGAGCGGATACTTTTGATCCTGCCATAATAGATACCTACCTCTACGGGAAACATCCCAATGTGGTTACCAGTATAGAATTCGAGCGCATCCTCAGTGCCTCCGGTCCTTTCCAGGGCCACATGGTCAGGCCTTCCGATCACACAGAACCCAAGAAGATAGCCTGGCTCCAGTGTGTGGGCTCTCGTAATGTGCAGCATTGCGATAATGGATACTGCTCGGCAGTCTGCTGTATGTATGCCATCAAAGAGGCGATTGTTGCTAAAGAGCATTCGGATGACCCCCTGGATACGGCGATCTTTTTCATGGATATGCGCACCTATGGGAAGGATTTCGAAAAGTATTACATGAGGGCTCAAGAGGATTACGGCGTCCGTTTCATTCGCTCCCGGATACACTCCATTGACCCTGCCGATGCCGATAAGTTGGAACTGCAGTATGCCGATGAGAGTGGTGTCATACAAGTAGAACAGTTCGACATGATCGTACTTTCGGTGGGATTGCAACCATCCAGAGACGCCATAGAATTGGCAGGGAAATTGGATGTTGCGCTGAATCATTACAACTTTGCCGAGACTTCCAGTTTTGAACCGGTGAAGACTTCCCGAAGCGGCATTTATGTGTGTGGCTCCTTCAGGGATTGTAAAGATATTCCCATCTCGGTAATGGAGGCCAGTGCCGCGGCTGCTGCTGCTGCCACGCCCCTGCAGGGAGCGCGCAACACCATGACCACGGTTAAAGAGCTACCCGCAGAACGTGAGGTTACAGGAGAGGAGCCGCGGGTAGGTGTCTTCGTCTGCAACTGTGGCATCAATATCGGTGGGGTGGCTGAAGTCCCCGCTGTCGCCGAATATGCCAAGACGCTGCCACATGTGGTGTACGTTGATCAGAATCTGTTCACCTGCTCCCAGGACACCCAGGAAAAGATACGAAAGGCGATTGAGGAGAACAACCTTAACCGGGTGGTGGTGGCAGCATGCTCGCCTCGGACTCATGAGCCTCTCTTTCAAAAGACCATTCGGGAGGTGGGACTGAATCCCTATCTGTTCGAGATGGCAAACATTCGTGACCAGAATACCTGGGTGCACCAGCAGGACAAGGAAGCTGCCACGGCAAAGGCCAAAGATTTAGTGCGGATGGCAGTGGCCCGGGCGTCCCTGCTCGATCCCTTGCAGCCGATCACCCTAGGTCTTAATAAAAACGCCCTGGTTGTGGGAGGCGGGGTGGCAGGTATGGTTGCCTCTGTTACCTTGGCAGATCAGGGATTTCCCGTGGACCTGGTGGAAATGACCGCTCAACTCGGCGGTAATGGGTTGAAATTGCGGGAGACTTGGAAAAAGGAAGATATCGGCGAATTCGTGGAGCAGTTGGTCAAGCGGGTGCAGGAACACGACAAGATAACGGTTCACTTTAACAGCAGAGTTAGCGGTAACGCCGGATTTGTGGGTAATTTTGAGACAATTCTAGAAACTAGTGAAGATCCAGATCAAAAGACTACCGTACAACACGGTGTCACCATAGTTGCCACTGGTGGTAAATCATTGCAACCCACTGAATATCTTTACGGTGAGGACGACCGGGTCTTCACCCATTTGGATTTCGATGGCCTGTTGAAGGAAAATGGTTCCGCCATTAAAAAGGCCGACAAGGCGGTATTTATTCAGTGTGTAGGCTCGAGGGAGCCGGAGCGGCCCTACTGCAGCAAAGTCTGCTGTACCCACTCAATGGAAAATGCCCTGCGGCTCAAAGAACTCAAGCCGGAGATGGATGTCTACATCCTCTATCGAGATATGCGAACCTACGGCTTCAGAGAGGATCTTTACAAGGAGGCTCGTGAAAAGGGCGTATTCTTTATCCGCTACTCCCTAGAAAAGAAGCCGCAGGTGAGCAATGGGGATGGCAAGTTGAGAGTACAGGTCCACGATCCCATTTTGGATCGGGAGGTGATCATACCCACTGATCTGCTCGTCCTGGCTGCCGCCATTCTGCCAAATGAGGCGAAAGAGGTGGCCACCAATCTTAAGATCGGACAAAACGCCGAAGGTTTTTTCCTGGAAGCACACGCGAAACTGCGGCCGGTCGATTTGGGTAGCGACGGCCTGTTCCTCTGCGGCCTGGCCCATTATCCTAAGCCCATTGATGAAGCCATAGCCCAAGCACAGGCGGCTGCAGCTAGGGCGGCCACTGTTCTGGCCAAAGATATAATTACCCTGGAGGCGGTAAAAGCGGTAGTGGATCCGGATCTATGCGCAGTTTGTTTAACCTGCGTGCGCACCTGTCCCTACGGAGTTCCCTATATCGGTGAGGAGGGAGCTGCAGTAATTGATCCGGCTGGATGCCGTGGCTGCGGTGCATGCGTGGCGGAATGCCCTGGCAAGGCTATCTCTTTGCAACATTTCACTGACAGACAGCTTATTGCCAAGTGCGACGCCTTGTTGTTGTGAATAGAGGCAAGCAATTAAGCCGTTATCGTAAGGGATTAGACGTAGAGATAGAGAGACAGAAGAGTTGGTAGTTGACAGCGATGGGGAGACCAAGATGAAAGACTTCAAGCCGCAGATCATAGCATTTTGTTGTATGTATTGAGCCTACTCGGCTGCGGACCTGGCAGGTTCCATGAGATTGAACTACCCGAGTAACATAAAGATTATAAATGTCCCCTGCACCGGCAGGGTGGATATCCTCCATTTGCTCAAAGCCATAGAGGACGGCGCCGATGGCGTTTATGTGGCCGGCTGCCTGGAGGGAGACTGTCACTACCTTACCGGCAATCTCAAGGCAAAAAAGCGGGTGGCCTATGTCAAGAAGGTTTTAGAAGGCATTGGCCTTGAGCCAGAGCGCGTGGAAATGTTCAATTTGAGCGCTGCTCAGGGTGCTCGCTTTGCCGAGATAGCGCGGGAATTCACCCAACGCATTGAGGAACTGGGCCCAAGCCCAGTAAGATCAGGAGAAAAGGCCGCTTGAGGATTTTTTGATTTCCCATTGGGCGGTCATTGAGAGTTAAGGTCTAATTAAAGTTGCTGGCTGGTAGGATGCGCTGAGGGCCGGCAAGGAGGTACGAGCCAATGGTTGTGGCGGAACAAAAACCGATTGAAGAGATCTTGGCGATGGTTGAGGACTTTGACAAGATTCTGCTCACCGGGTGTAAGGGATGTGTAACCGTCTGTTGTTCAGGAGGCCAGAAAGAAGTGGGCATTCTGGCGTCAGCCCTGAAGATTGCTCGCAAGAAAGAGGGTCGTGAGATTGAGATAGATGAGATAACCCTAGAGCGCCAGTGCGATCCGGAATACATTGATCAGTTGGAAGAACCTTTGGCCAACAATAAGTATGATGCGATTCTGTCCATGGCCTGCAGTGTGGGA
>JAJDNB010000051.1 GCA_022340905.1 Deltaproteobacteria bacterium
GGTAGATTCTGACCTGGCTAAGGCGCTGGACGAACTTCTTGCAACCCGCGAAGTGGATGCGTCCAAGCTTCTTGGGAAGGGGCAAGAACAAAAGAGGGCGCAACCCAAAGAATCCCAGTCGAAGGTTCAGAGTGTTGAAAATCAGCTGCCAGAGGATCTCTTTGATGATCTGGACAAGGACCTCGAACTCGTGTTAGAGGGTGCTACCTCTGAAAACCGCGAAACTTCAGGCGGCGGCGAGCCCGAAGAGGATCTTTTGGACGATCTGGAGATGGATGTTGCTGCCGAGAAGACCGATGGGTCTGCTATAAAAGAGGCGGCTATCGAGGCGGGAATTTCAAAAGATCTCTTTGAGACGACCGAACAGAAGATTGCTGTGGAAGAGAAAGAGGAAAAAGGCTCTGAACCTGTGGACTCAATTTCAAGCTCCGATGAAGAATTGGCCGATTTGCTGAGCAAGAAAATCGAAGGACTGGTAAACCGGCTGGTGGAAAAGCGGTTATCTGAGATCGCCGAGCGTGTCATCATGGAGAAGATCAATAAGATATTCAAATCTATGAGATAAACTCATATCTCTTTTTGTAGATCCATCCCTTTCTGAAACACAACCAATCCATTTTGACCGATCTTACCTTTTTGTGCTAGCCTGAATATTTCATGAAATATCCCGGCCAGGTTGTCTTTCTTTAGCCCATTGGAGAAGAGGAGTCCAAACGATGGAGCCCGTGAGAGGATGTGAAGTGGTCTCAAAAATGGCCTTATTTTGTTTTGTTTTGGGTTTGCTTGTCTCCTGCGCAACCACTCCGAATGATGAGCCGATTCCAAACATACAGTCAAAGCCCGGGACAAAAACGACGATAGTCTTACTGCGACACGGCGGGAGAGACCCAAATGTTAGTGCAGGAGATCCCCCGCTTACACGGCGAGGTAGGGAGCGGGCGGCTGCTCTACCGGCAGCTCTCGCCAATCTAAAGGTGAGCGCGATCTACTGTTCGAACATCCTGAGAAACATACAGACGGCTCAACCTCTGGCAGACCAACTGGGTCTGAAGATAAATACCATTTCCAATCGACGCTTGCTCAACGCCGAGGGACTGGCGAAAGAGTTGTTGGATGAGTTCATTAACAAATACGCCGATGGTGTGGTCGTCTGGATTGGTAATCGAAGGAATTTACAAGCGTTCTACAAGCTGGTTGACGGAACGGGCAATCCGCCGACAGAGTACGGTCAAATCTGTATTGTCACTATACCGGATATTGGACCACCTCGCATCAAGAAGATCACTTATGGCGAGGACGTGGGCATGTACTAGTTATAAGGGTTCGCATCTTGAGAAAGCGTTGATTTCCTTAGCCTTGATCTCGCTATGAGTGTCCTGATTTGAGATCGGGTGAGGATTTCGGCAGAAGGAGGATCAAGACTGCTAGGCCAAGTGTGGCACTCAGAAAAGAGCCCACAATGATTCCGACCTTGGCCGCGTCCAACATGTTGCCTTCTAGAGCGAGACCGGCAATAAAAATTGCCATGGTAAATCCGATTCCAGCCAAGAAGCCGCTTCCCACAATTGCTCCCCAACTGACCCGCTCGGGTAGCCTGGCAAGACCCAATCTCACCGCCAGCCAGCTGAAGATGGTAATTCCAGCAGGTTTTCCCAGCAAGAGTCCTAGGAAAACCGCTGTCGCCACCGGATTGGTAAAGTCCGACAACTGCATCTTAACACCAGCATTGGCGAAGGCAAAGAGTGGCATAATCAGAAAGCCCACCCAGGGGTGAAGTTCAGTTTCGAATCGCTCGAGAGGAGAAATACTCTTCCTAGCGGCGACCTCTATTTCCCGTAGCCTGTCATAGCGATTCAGAGAACCACTCCAACCCTCACCGAGGAGGAAATTACAGGTATTATTGGCGATCGCTCCCAAACGTCCCTCACTAATCCAAGCTTGTGCAGGTGTAAGAAGTCCAAATATGACACCGGCAATGGTCGCATGGACACCGGACTCATGAAAGGCGAACCAAACTAAAACCATAGTGAATAAGTATACCGCCAGATTGCGGATCCCAACCTCCATCATTCCAATTATTAATCCTATACCAACAATTCCGAGAATCAGAGCAGTCAGATTGAGGCTCTCCGTGTAACCGACAGCAATAACCACAATGGCTCCAATGTCGTCGGCTATGGCCAGTGAGAGCAACATAATCCGGAGGCTGCGGGGGATCCGTGATCCCAGAATGGTAAGACAACCCACAACGAAAGCAATATCCGTTGCCATGGGAATGCCCCAACCTCTCTCCCCGGGAGCTCCACGGAGGAGAAATAGATAGATACAGGCTGGAACTATCATCCCCCCAATTGCTGCTGCGATAGGAAATGCCGCCTTCCTCAGGTCCTGGAGTTCGCCCATGACCAGCTCGCGTTTGACCTCAAGTCCAATGACGAAAAAAAAGACTGCCATCAAACCGTCGTTGATCCAATGCTGCAGTGAGTGAAACATCTGGAAAGAGCCAATCCTGAATCCAACAGGAGTTTTCCAAAAGGCAAGAAAACGCTCAGAGAAGGGAGAATTAGCAAGAACCAAAGCCGTGAGGGTAACACCTACCAGCACTATCCCGCTTGAGGCCTCGATGTGCATAAAACGTTTGAGTGGATCAACTAGGTCATCAATTGGGTCTCTGGGTAAACCAGATAAGTCAGTAGATCTTTCTCCGGTCTCACTCATGACGTCCCCTTGTTCTGAACTGCACTGTCAAGCTGTGATTCATCGAACGAAGCAGGCGGCTGCTCAAAGGACGATCCATACGGCCATACCGGTGGAGTTTTGCAAAACTTTGCTGGAAACACTGCCCATGAAGAATTCTTGCACCCCGGATATACCCCTCCGTCCCATTACAATAGTGCCGTATTGGTAATTCCGGGCTTCCTCCAATATGTCGTTGGCCGCGCTTCTGCTTCCATCCACAACCTTCTGACTGATTTGAGACTCGCTGACTCCTGCTCTAATGAGCATGTCCTCTGCCTTTTTCATATACGGCTCTATTTCCTTGCCGGCCTTTGTCTCCCAGAGCTCCTCCAGTTCCGGGGCCTCGTCCAAGACCTCTTGGGGAATAAAGCGTCTTAAGTGTCTCATGGTGTGAAAAATCGTCACCGGGCAGTCGGTTCCGGAAAGCATGAATCCAGCATGGTCAACTGCCCTGATGGCATTTTCCGAACTGTCAATAGCGATCAACACCCGTTTTGATTTTACCTTACCCTGCACTATCCAAACCGGACACACCCGGCAGTATTCCAAGAGCTTGCTCGAGACCTCGCCCATGAAAAAGGCCTCTAGCCGAGTTCGTCCACGACTAGAAACGAGCACAGCATCAGCGCGTTTGCTTTCCACCCACTGGCAAATATCCTGGGCAATACCTGACCTCTTTTTCTTATAAACGGTTTGCACCCGCTCCTCATGGAAACCTTTATCGACGAGGATTTTTTTGGCCTGGGTGAGTATTTTTTCGGCCATCCGAATGGACTTATTTTCAATGGTTTTCAACTTGGTAGCAGTCTCGCGATCCAGGTGGCGATTGTCCGCTAGAACGGGTGGGAGAGTGGGAAGCACATATTTAAGGGTCACTTCCAGATTGTGGTCGTTTCCATAGATGAGGTCAAGGTAGTCCAGGGATCTCAGTGCATTCTCAGAACCATCCACAGGTGTCACCACCATTTTGGTCAAATCGGCCATTATGTCTCTCTCCGGTCTAGAGTTGGTGTTGGGGTTGTGGGGTGAACAACTATTTCCCCTTGTACGTAAGCTTCCTGAAAGTTGATTTGGCAGTATAGCCAAACCTGACCTGAAGGTTCAAGCCAAAAAGTTTTTCGGGAGTTGCCCCAAAAATATTTTTGTGACAGGGGCCGTGGGGAGGCTACTTCGCAACAAACATAATCGCACCATTTTACTGTCAGGGCTCTTGTTAAGGGAGCACCACATCTTCATGTAGGCCCCCTCAAAGCAAAGATTCGTGAAGTTTCGTTGCTCAGATGCTCGTTGTTTTGCAGCTTCCCCTTTCGGCCTTGCTGATATTTCTGGTAATGCAGAAATGTTGCTTAAGCATAAATGGTGAAAGACGAAGCATCTGGCGAAAAAATGGCGGTAGATTCAGGGCAGGGTAGGCGGGTTACCGTTAGAAAAAGGACATGGGCGGTGATGGTTGGTGATCCGAATGAGGTTGAGGGTCTCACGCTATCGAGCCAAAGGGCCAGTGGAGTGAGAAGAGATCAAAAAGGGACAAAAACTTCACTTCACAATTTTCACACAGATAGTATCTGCTTCCTGGCAGCAATCGCATCCAGAAGCTGCGCCGTAATCGATGTCTTTCAATGTTCCTGCATTGAGGGCAAGATTTTCCGCGAACCAAAATAGCCATCATGGTGTCCTCCTCCCGCGGACGGTTAAAGCTCGAATGCAAAGGAACGCTCCCTCGGTTACCAATCACTTGAACTTGCGCAGAGGTTTGCCGCAGACTGGGCACCGCTTCTCAGTGGATCTAATCATTAGTTTGACCATGCAATGGGAGCATACAACCTCGCAGAGCTTTATTTTCTTTCCCTGGGGCATGATAAAATCAGATTCCCCGGCCAAAAAACTATAACCGACAGCGATTTTTGTTGGTTAATATTGTCAACAAATTGGAGGCACGAATCATACCAAAATATCTTTTGCAAATTTTATAAATAATTCCAGCTAATTATAAAAATAATTCGAGGTAGGATGCTTCTCATGGAGGATAAGTGAGTTCTCAAAATGGGAAAATAAATGCCACTACTACACGAAGAAGGAAGTGTCCAAAAAGGGGACAAGAGCAATCTTAGCTAAAGGCTGTGACTGTCGGTGATATCAATGTAATAAATCTGATTCTCCTTCAGAATGGGGTCCGGACGCATAAGAATAATGCTGGAAGACAGAAGCGATTCAGGGGAGCTGGCAACCACAGCTGAGCAATTTTCAACTTTTACACTTGGGTAGGTAACATAATGGATTGCGGCGAAGTTTTGCTTGTACCCACAGACTTTTTCTGGCAGAGGGCATTCCAAAATGAGAACCTGCATTTCGCCGAGGATGGCGATACACCGCTGACAAACTGGGTCTTCAGCAACTCCTTCACTCTCCTGTCTTTTGGTTTCTGTGAGATGAGGACTGTTGAGCTTTCGGCGATCTTTACCAGTTCTTCTGTCTTCAAACTTGCGTCTGTCTTTACTCTTACGTCTGTCACTGCCACCGTGCCGTTCCTTGCCGCTCCTGCGATCAACACTACGAGGTTGCACCAAGAATCTCCTTTCGGTCCACCAAGATCAGTTCAACATGGAAAACCTGGTCCCTGGGACCAGTCGAAGATCCCGCATTGCGGGGGTGTTAGAGTTCGATGGCTTTGCCGGTAAAGGTTGCGAGCTGTTTTGGAGTACTGGAATATTGGAACCTCCAGTACACTGTAACACGAGAGAAAGATCGTGGAATCCCTTGTAAGGGTGTTTCAGTCGCAGGTACGAATTCTTCGCTGCTTAGAGAGAGTATGTAAGAAGACTCTGATTTTTTCAACATATTTTTTCAACAAAAATTGGGGCAGGTAAAAAGGTAGGTAATTATAAGCAGGGTGGCGAAGACAGTAAAAACCCCCACTGAGGGTGACAACGTCTTCATCCATGCGAGACCCATCCAGTGGGGGTTGTTTGCTTAGTTTAGAGTATTTTACGAAACGATTACGATGATGATTGATTTCCCTATTTCCTTGAAGGTTTGCACAACAAAAGAGAGGTCCGGTCAGATACCTCTCCCCGGTCTCTTGAGTTGGCCTGCTCTTCAGTTAACTGCCGGTTGGGGATTTTCGCTGTGCCGGACAAAGCAGTCAGAGATGGGGTATGTTTTATCACATAGCCAGCAGTGAACATAATTTTCATTAGAAACCCAAGAAATTTGCCTATGACCCTCTGGACATTGCCTTGGATGTTCGAAGTGGAATCTTGATGTAACACCGCCGAAGAGCACTTCACGTAAGCGCAAAGCCATAGTTCCCTCCCTTTTGAGTTTTGTTATAAGCCTAGGTTACAGGTGGTAGTTACCAGCGAAGGGCAAGAAGGGTGAGAACACTACGGGGCCTGTGAAAAAGCACGGAAAAGAAAATGGTCAAAGCGCAGCAAAGGGACTTTAACACAAAGATGGTGGATTTTGTCAAGGGAAAACAACTGTGGTGATTCGCATGTTGACCCTAGGAGTTGCAAAAAGAGAAAGCTAAGAGAAAATCTTTGCCATTGGAAAATTGATAACAGGGTGAATAAAGTGGTCTGCAGCAGTCCCTTCACATAGAGGGAGAAAAAACCCTGCCGAGAAAATCGCGAGCACTGCTGGAGATTTGGGTGAATTGGACGCCCATTCCGCTGGGCAACAAGCGATGAGACTCATGACGACGACTCTTCCAGGCCACTTTAGCAGAGACCACCAAAAGTCCCTCGTGGTTGGGAGGTTTGATGAGCAAACGAAAAAATCTATCCTGTACAGGATCGGACAGAAAATGGATAAAGGCACCTCCGAGGCTGATATTCTTTGTTTCTCCCTTGACTATGCACTTCGGGGTCAACAAAAAGACAGGCCAGCTAACATCAGCGCGAGAGTATTGACGTTTCATTTCATGGGTAGGCATGTGTGTATTCCTGTATCAGATGTCTTTAGACCCTCCAGCGAGGGGGTCGGTTTTGAAGGGTTGTCAGCCCTTGCTGCTCCTTATTGATCTGCTCCTCAAAACTAGGAAGCAAAGAGATAGATTCTGCCACTTTTATGAGTCGGTTGTTCTTGAGAAATAATGAGTGGATCACTAAAGGCGTGCTCAGTGAACTATCTTGCACCCTACCACAGGTGAGGCGGTTCTTGTCAATCGGGAAAACCACCATTTTGTAGATTGCAAAGGGGAGAGTTCTCAGAGGTCGCCGATTTTATCTGATAGAATTCCTACGGTGAGGGCAAAATTTTCGGAGTGGTTCCATTTGTGTATGACATGGTAGTTGTTATAGACTAAGAAAGCTCTGTCTTTGAACCCTTCCGGCTGCACTATGGAGGAAAGTAAACCAGGCGAGAGGAAATCACTTCCATCTAGAGTACTTACCCCCAGAGACCACCAGTCACTAGGGGATCTTTGTTGCTTGAACTCGGTAAGTGAGAGATCGGCTCCCTCGGGTAGAAGCACCTCCTGCCCCCAGGTTTGTCCCCTCCTCCATCCAGACTGGGATAGGTAGTTAGCAGCCGAGGCGAAGACATCTTCTTCACTTTCCCAGATATCAATCCGTCCATCCCCGTCAAAGTCCACAGCGAAGTGGCGAAAAGTAGAGGGCATAAACTGTAGTTGCCCCATGGCACCTGCCCAAGATCCCTTCATGCGGGCAAGAGAAATGTGGCCCTCATCCAGTATGCGCAGGGCGTGAAAGAGTTCTCTCTTGAAAAAAGAACCGCGCCGCCCGTCATAAACAAGAGACACCAGTGAGTCTATCACGGGAAAGGAGCCAGTGGCTCGACCAAAATCGGTTTCCATTCCCCAGAGGGCAACAAGGAATCTGGGTTGTACTCCGTACGCTTCAGCAATATTTGCCAAGAGCCTTCGCGAATCGGTGAGCTTCTTGCGCCCCCTTGCTATACGTTCCTCTGACAAGATCCGGCCAAGGTACTGATCAAAGGTTAAACTGGCTTCCGGCTGATTGCGGTCGCAATCTATGACTCGCGAGACTGGTTGGAGACCTTCGAGAGCGCTGTCCAATGTCTCCTGAGGAATGCCCCTACCCAACGCCTGCTTTTTCAGCATTGAAAGTAAAGCTCCAAAGCTCTTGTGGCTACCGTCGGCCAAAGAGACAGAAGAGGTGGCTAGACAGAGAGTGAGAGCAACGAAGACTGCTAATTGAAGTGGAGAGATGGCACTAGAGCTTGATCTCACCTTAACTCCTCCAGAATAGGTTGATAGTAGTAGCTTACACAAGGATCGTGCCAAATTATATTCTTATGTATTGTTATTTAAAATCAATTATTTATGGAATATGATGATTGGAATGAGTCGTAACGTTTTGGGTAATTAAGGTCATAAAAGTGGAAAGAAAATACCATCTGAGAGAAATGAGAAGGGAGCTGAGTGGGGATGTGGGATTGCGGATTGCGGATTGCGGATTTCGGATTGGGGATTGGTGAATGGTGCAAAGCACAGGGCGCAAGGCCATTTGGGTCATATGGCTTCGCCGTCATTATGTCACTACGCTACGATGTCATTTGTTGAATAGGTAAAAGACAGAAATCGGAGGTAGGAGGTCAGAGAAAAGTGATTTATGGGTTGATCTTTTGCATATAACAAATAACGAATAACATCTCTTAGAGTTTACCGCCTACTGCTTAGCGCTTGCTACTGACTACTGGCTAGTGAATAATTGATTCTTTAGTATGTGGGAGTTAAAAAGTATTTTCATGAAGTGAGACTTTATCTTTTCCCTCTCTTTTCGCCTTATATAGTGCTTTATCTGCATTAGTAATCAATTCGTTAATGTTGCCAGCAAGCTCTTTGTAATGGGACACCCCAACGCTAATGGTAACATCACAAGCATCTTTTACATTCTGTCTTAAGCGTTCACCAATAGTCAGCGCATTGCTAGCAGTTGTATCAGGAATGATAATTACAAATTCTTCTCCACCATATCTATAGATATGGATTTTGTCATAATTTCTTATGCTCCGCTCGATGTTATCTGTAACTTTCTTTAACAATAAATCACCTTCAAAATGGCCATACTTGTCGTTAAAATCTTTGAAGTTATCAATATCTATGATAAGTAAGCCGCAACCCTTTGTTGTTCGGTCTGACATTGAAATCAAAAGTTCAATGTCATTGTCGAACTTTCTTCTGTTATATACTCCAGTCAATGGATCCTTTTCAATGAGAGTTGAAATATACTCCCGTTCTTTTTGTTCGAGTTTCTCGAGTATCCTCTCCAAGTCCACTTTCTGATCCTTTCCGACCTGATACTGAGGTTTGTTTTACCTCCCTGCCTCTCCAAATTGTGTGGCCGAGGGCACAGTGTTTTGGGTTTTAGGGCAAGTTCAGGTTAAAGGGTCTATTAGTGCAAAATCTTTTGAGAGAGAAAACCTAGGTCATCATCTGCAATCTCTGCGAAGCGAACACCAAGTAAAAATGAAGGTCGGTCTGTTTCTACATCCACTATATCCAGCCTAATCATTTCTCCAGTGGCGAAGATAGAGTGTTGCTGCTCAGGTATTTCAATGGCCATAGGAATGGGTTTGTCAGGATCGGGTAATTCGCGGCAGTGGATGAGTGCGCCGGTCAGACTTATGTCTCGCACTTCTCCTTCCAGCGGGCCTTGTACCGTGAGTATGCTGAGGGGCCATGAAACTTTGGCTCTGGCATACTCACGTGCCTTTTTGGTCGGGGTGACCTCTCTCGGCTTGCTTCTTGATTCGTCTACTCTTCGAGCTGCCTCGAAGATTACCATTCTGATGTCGATTTCATCCACAGAGCGATTGTCAAAATCCACTGGACAGTCTCGAAATTCAAATTCACCCTCTCTCCAAGAGGCAAGATCCGACAGGGTTTGCTCAATCTGGAAGCGGACGGTGTTTTTCAGTATGTCATTGCTTACCAGTCCCAGATCAAGGAGGGCCTCGCCCAATCTTTTGTTGGAGTCCCGGGCTTTTTCCAAAGCCTCTTTGAGCTTTTCCCAGGAAATCAATCTTTTGTTGCGGAGAATGTGCCCCAGCCGAAGACATTCGCCACCAGTGGCTGCAATGATTTTACCATCTTTGAAACAGATGGCTCTACCAGTTTGTCCTCTGATGAAATGCAAGACGCCACTCTTGTGCTCCAGTGAGAGAACTTGAAAGATACCTGAAAGCCCGACGGACTTGATCTTCCCTTTCAGATCCGCGGCATCAGGGATTTCTGCGAAGCGGAAAGGATTCCAAACCTGGCGCTCATTGAATTCATACCAGGTGTGGGGCGTCTCAATTAGTTCTTCCTCAGTATACTCCTTCGTAGAGTTTGAAGAAGGAAGAAGATAAAAACCTATTGTTTTGCGGCTGTGTTGACTGAGGTCTTGGAATTTAATACCCAGATATCTATCTCTTATGTCTTTAACAATGCCGGTTTCGGCAACTTGGGAGTTATGGACATCATCTAGAGTGAATTCAACCTGAAGAACATCTTCCTCCTTCAAATTATGTTTCTTAACTGTTCTACAACCAATTCCAGTATATGATATATCTTCAATAATAAGTTTACCTTCCTCTTGATTCTCCGGCAATAATCGCTGGTACTTTCCTGTTAACTTGACCTCTTTTCTATAATACTCCCTTTGTTCTAATTGGATTGAAAAGCAATTTCCACATTGACACTCAATTTGGATTGGCTGCTTGAGTTTTGTCGTTGTTGTATCAATTCTGTTAGGTTTGCCGCATTGGTGACAAGTTACAGCACATTCAAGTTTTTCACCGCAGTGTATTTTTCTTACATTCATGATACGGTACCGTCCTGATCGTATTTTCCCTCTCCCATTTCGCAAAAGGGTATGACGGTTTTCACCAGACAACGAGGCTGGTGAAGAAAAATTCTGCGAACCAGAAAAAGTGATAAAATATAATCAGAATAACTCTACAAAGATGCTACCCCACCATGCAGACACCGAAACTTCGGGCATATTAACAAATTCTACCAACACTTATCAACCTAATTTAGCTTAGCCCGTTCCATAACGGGGGAGGTTGGTTCATTAAAGAGTCAGTCTTGGTTTGATCCTAGGGGGTGTTACCTCGGTTGCTCAAGGTGTTCTGGGAGGCTAGACATAAATGTCGAGAAATTGAACGTTTCTGATAGTTAGCCTGGTCTTGGCGATCTTGGCAATTCTTTTCATAAACAAGTAGCCCATCTCATAGTCTTTGTAGAAAAGCATTTCCAACTCCGTGGCATCCCAGACAAAGAGCTTGGTATCTGCGAGAGCCCTGGCGTGAGTCGTATATTTTTTCTGCTCTGTGTCCACAAGGGCGGAGAATCCAATAGTGCGACCACGGCCCACGGTGTCGATGAGGATGACATTGTTAGCAGTTTTCTCGAGTTCGAGTCCGACTTTACCGTGAATAATTGCGTAAAGATACCTGGCATACGTTCCTTCCTTAAAGATGTAGTCACCTGCCTTGTATTCCGCTGTCAGGGTAATTTCTGCGAGATTGTGCAACATGGAATCCGTCAGATGGCTCAACAAGATGATTGATTTCATATCCTCGAGCTCTACCACAATGTCCTCCTTGATTAGTGTCTCTGTCTAGGGCAATCAACTTACCAAAAGTATTCGAGCGAGTCCAAAGCAAAAGTTTCCATGACTCTAGTATTCACCTGGCAGGCCTGACAGCTGAGCCAAACTAAATACGGGGCCGTCTTTACAGACGTATTCGCTGCCGATGTTACATCGGCCACACATACCTATACCGCATTTCATCCGCATCTCTAGACTCATGATGATACGTTCGTCAGGAAAACCCAATTCTTTCAATATTGGCAGGGTAAACTTGATCATGATCGGCGGACCGCAGACAACGGCATAGGAATCTTTGGCACTTGGCGCTTTTTCCTGAGTCACTGTGGGCACAAAGCCAACGTCAAACTTCCAATTGGGGTCATCGGTCGCGTCAACAGTGATATGCATCTGAATGTCGTCACGCTCGTTCCACTCCACCAGTTCATCTCTGTAGAGAAGCATACCTGGAGAGCGCGCACCATAGATCACGGTAATGTCGCCAAAGCGGCTGCGGTTCTCTGGATGAAGCAAGTAAACGATCGAAGCTCTCAGGGTGGTGAAGGCAAACCCGCCACCGATTACTACTACATTGCTGCCTTCCATTTGCTCCCATGGGTACCAATTGCCCAAAGGACCGCGCACCCCAATAACGTCCCCGGCGGTCATCTGGTGCAGTGCCCTAGTAACGACTCCTACCCTGTTAACGGTAAAGAGTAAATGGCCGTGTTCGGTAGGAGAAGAGGCTATACCAATGGGAATCTCACCCTTGCCGGCAATGGAGAGTTCGGCAAACTGACCGGCTTGATGAACGAATTTCTCTCCATCCGCTGAGTTTAAGAATACCAACTTGAAAGTCTTGAGGTTCCGATCTTCGGTCTCGGTAATCACCGAGTCGATTTTCACTGGGAATGGCAGATATGGATTTTCCATTGCTTCACGGTATGGTTATGCCAGTTACGCCTGTTTAGTCGATTTCGTCAGTCACTCGGTCGATCAGCTGACCGGCTAAACTAGCTCAAATGACGAAACCGGCGAGACTGGCTAAATCTTGAAGTTGTTCATCAAAAGAAAAACCTGGCGAATGTCAATGTTCACCGGACATTGCTGAACACAGCGGCCGCAGCCAACACAGGCCACGCCATTGTGGTATTTATCAGGGAAGTACTTAAGTTTGTGCATGAAACGTTGTCTGACCCGCTGCAGTTTCTGGCCGCGAGGGTTGTGTCCTGATCCATGCAAAGTAAAAAGAGGGAACATACACGAATCCCAATTACGGAGCCGAAGGCCGTTGTTCTTCAGGACTTCGTCTTGGATATCGAAGCACCAGCAGGTGGGACATACAAAGGTGCAGACGCCACAGTTGATACAGGCAAATTGCACCTTGTCCCAGAACTCAGCGTTAAAGAGTGCGTTGACTTCATGGTCTTGCAGACCCTCGGTGGGAACCACTGATTTGATGGACTGAAGTGAGGACGATTGCTGAGCTGAAACGGCTTCTTTTTTAGTTGCAGATGCTTCGGCCTTTATGTCCATGTCATCTAACAGCCTTTGACCTTTTTCGGTTATCCCTTGGATGGCAAACTCTTTGTCCAAGTCTATAAGAAGCACGTCCAAACCTTCTGTTGCAAAAGGACCGCAACCCACGGAGGTGCAAAAGCAGGTGGGGCAGGGAGTGTTGCACCCCAGTCCCACCAGAGTTGTGATTTGTCTTCTCCGCGCCCACCAGGGATCCTGGTGCGAAGGGGTACTGAAATTTAGATCCAGTAGCTCAAAGGCCTTGGCGTCACAAGGACGGATGCCAAATATGAGACGAGGAAGGGGATCAAGTTCAATCTCGTAAAGAATTCCCGCCTTTTCTGAAGTTCTGTCCAAGCTAAACTCGAACATGGTTTCGGACTGGGGGAGTATTAGGGATTTTGGCGACAGGGTGGTGTTAGCACCACTGAGGTCAACCTGGTCTGCAGTGGAGATCTCCCGAAAATTGGTGGTCTGTTGCTCTCTCACTGGCGCATAAACGCGGTATTTTTCCACTAATCGAGCCACAAAGTCGGCGAGTTCTGTCTTTTTGATTACTCTGTCTACCATTTACAAGGTCCTCGGCTTGAGGTTAGCCAGTTCGTTTCCCTACCCGGCGAAGGGGGCTAACCGCTGAATTTTCATCGTATGAAATCCTGCGGATCATCCGGACGATAGGTGTCCAAAGGTGGACGTTGATTCAGGCTTAATCCGGCTTCATAGTCATAGAGCTCTATGATGTCCTTTTCCAACTTCTTGGTCAGCTGCCGCATCTTGATGGACATGGGGCAAACCTGTTCACAGTTTCCGCAATCAGTGCAGCGGCCAGCCAAATGATAGGCCCGCAGAAAGTGAAATGTCATGGTATCGGTTGGGTCGATGGATTTGCCTAGCCACTGCGGCGTGGACTCATCGACGAAACATACCGGGCAATAGCACATGGGACAAGCATTGCGACAGGCATAGCAGCGAATACAGGGAGCTAAAAGCTTTTCGAAATAAGACCAACGTTGATGAGCGGTCATGGCTTCAATTGCCTTGACATCTTCATAACGTTCTACTCCCTCTTGCTCCAAGACTGGCTCTGCCAACGCCTCATCGTAGATTACAGCATTCCGGTGACTACAGATGGCGCAGTTATCCTGCAGGTAGCCGGATCGTTCCAGACTATCCATAAAGCCTTCACCAAGGAGATGGAAGTGCTCGGAGGTCTCGCGAACTCCGAGCAATAGTCTGTCATTCAATTCGGCTTGAACCTTGCGGCGATCGAGCATGCCCTGACAGGGGACACCGATGATGTGGAGCTGCTCACGCTTTATCTGGTTTTCCTGGATTTGCAGGACAATGTTGCGCGAGTCGCATCCCTTGGCGAATATTGCGATCTTGTCTTTTCTCTGGGGTAAATAATTGGCCAGGTTGATGCTGCAGAAGGAGTCCCAATGCAGTTGGTCGACCTTCTCAGGATGACTGATGAGGATGGGCTGGCTCATCATAGGTATAGTGCCTCGTTGGAAGCCCAAAACAACGTCGACCTTTTTTTGTGTGAGCAGCAGCAAGGCTGTGTGCATCATTTTTTCTTTGAGTGACTCCATCCATACCACCTGTCGTTGCTCACTAAGTTTGCCGAAAAGCGCAGAGCGCATGGCGCATAGCGAGGTAATTCCTAATTTTATACAGCGAAATCTACAATCTGCAATGTCAGCTGCCAGCTTCTGTATGGCCTCTACTAATGGAATACTCGTCCAATATAGGAAGCTCCTTGATCAACTTGCTGGCCGGGCCCAGTTGTCTGACCTCCTCCGTGATTTCCTTAACCACATCAACGAATTTGGTAGCTTCAGCCGAGGAAATCCAGGAGAAATGGAGGCGACCTGGGTCTATGCCCAGATGTTCAATTAGATTTTTAAAAAGGGCGAATTTTCTCCTGGCATAATAATTACCTTCCAGGTAATGGCAGTCTCCCGGGTGTCAGCCTGAGACCCATATTCCATCAGCACCACGGCGGAAAGCTGCGAGAAGGAACTTGGGGTTCATCCGCCCAGTGCAAGGCACCCGGATGGCTCTGATGGTTGGAGGATATTGCAACCGACTAACGCCGGCGAGGTCCGCGGCGCCGTAAGAACACCAGTTGCAAAGGAAGGCAACTATTGTTGGTTGCCAATCGCTGTCAGCGATATCTGTCATGGTCTCAACCTTACACGGATGGGTGATGTGGATTACTCAAGTCCAGCAATTTCCAACCCCTCATCTCACATCTCACATCTCATATCTAGAGTTCCTCAATCATGGCAAAGATTTGTTTGTCTTCAAATCCTTTGAGCTCAATTGCGCCGGAGCGGCAGGAGGCTACACATAGGCCACAACCTTTACACAGGGCCTGATTGATTTGAGAAAGCCCTCTGTCGTTGAAACCCGGCGCTCCGAAGGGACATATTTCCACACAGACGCCGCAAGCAGAACATTTTGCCGAGCTGACCGCCGCTACCTGACCGCTCACTTGCAAGGTTTTTCGGGCTAAGAGAGTGATGGCGCGGCTTGCAGCAGCTTGGGCCTGAGAGATACTCTCTTCCAACGGCTTGGGATAATGGGCCAGACCACAGAGAAACACCCCGTCAGTGGCACACTCTACCGGTCGAAGCTTGGCGTGCGCCTCAAGGAAAAAATTGTCTTGGTTAAGAGGCGCCTTGAAGAGTTTGGATAGGGACTCAGCACCTTGCGGTTCTATGGCTGTGGCCAAGGTAATAAAATCAGGTGTGATGACTAAAGGTCTTTGGAGTATATGGTCTTTGACCACCACCCGCAGCCCCCCTTCAGAATCAGTTTCCACCAGAGGTTTTTGATCCAAGGAATAGCGAATAAAAATAACCCCTGAGGCCCGAGCCCGTCTGTAAAGCTCTTCGCGTTGACCGTAGGTGCGAATATCTCTGTAGAGCACGTAGACGTCCATATCCGGGTAAGTCTCTTTCAACTTAGCAGCTTGCTGAATAGAAAAGGTGCAGCAAATCTTACTGCAATAGGGACGTTCGGGCTCGCGGGAACCTACACACTGAATGAAGACTATGCTGCTTGCATTTTTAAGTTTCCCCGCTTCAAAGGCATGTTCCAATTCGTGCCAGCGGAAAACCCGGGAGTGTTTCCCCCAGAGGTATTCATTTGTTTTTATGGCCTGCCCGCCGGTGGCGAGAATGGCCACGCCGTGGCGAAGGGTCGTGAATTTGGCACCATTCGTACCACCGATTCTAACCTTGGTTTGGAAATTACCAACAAAACCCTTCACCTCTTGCAGGTCGCTATCCAGGTAGACCCTGATGAGAGAGTTATCATTTACTTGGGCAATGAGATCTCTCAAGAAGACAGTCACATCTTCTCCGCGCCACGTATCTCGAAGCTGGCGGGCATGTCCTCCTAGCTCTGATTTGGTCTCAACCAGGGTAACGGGGTAGCCTTGGTCAGCGAGATGTAAACTGGCGACCATACCTGCCACGCCGCCTCCCACCACCAGGGCAGACTGAGTGATCTCCACTGTGGTCTCGTGCAGGGGCTCAAGGAGGGCTACCTTGGTCACTGCCATCCGCACTAAGTCCTTGGCCTTCTGGGTAGCACCATCTGGATCGCTGCCATGAACCCAAGAGTCATGGTTGCGGATGTTGGCCATTTCAAAGAGGTATTTATTTAGGCCGCTGTTAACCAAGGTTTCCTGGAACAGGGGTTCGTGGGTTCTAGGGGAGCAGGCCGCCACCACCACCCGGTTGAGTTTCCTTTCTTTTATCACCTCGAGCATTTGTTCCTGGGCGTCCTGAGAGCAGGTATAGAGATTGTTTTCCACGTGGGTTACGTAGGGCAAGGTGCGGGCATAGTCTCTCACCGCCTTAACATCTACCACCCCGGCGATGTTAATCCCGCAATGGCAGACAAAGACACCGACACGAGGTGGTTCCCCCCTGACGTTGGTCTCCTCCACCGATTCTCTGGCAACGGTCAAGGTATTCCGTGCTGGTGCGAGAATGCTGCCGGCTGCCGCTGCGGCTCCACTTGCCTCCATCACCGACTGGGGAATGTCTTTGGGGCCCCGGAAACTGCCGCACACAAATATTCCCGGCTTCGAGGTTGCAGCCGGCTGGAAAGAGCTGGAGGAACAAAAGCGATCAGGGTCGAGATCTATCCCCAGTTGCTTGGACATTTCTACAAGTTCCGCAGGTGTTTGCATGCCCACGGAAAGAACCGCCAGGTCGAAGAGTTCCTCTTTTGCGTAACCAAGTTCATCCACGTAGGAGAGCACAAGGTTGTCTGTGTGGGGTTCAGGATCAATGGAGTGGACACGGGAGCGAAGGAACCTCACGCCATGGATCTCCCTGGCGCGGTCATAGTACCTCTCGAAATCCTTGCCGAAAGTGCGCATATCCATGTAGAAAATAGCGGTCTCCAGCCCATTTTTGGCATGCTCTTTGGCGATGACGGCCTGCTTTATTGCATACATGCAGCAGACCGAGGAGCAGTAGCTATGGTTGCAGTGATTGATATCCCGGGAGCCCACGCACTGGAGCCAGGCGATCTTCTTGGGCTCTTGCTTATCAGAAGGCCTAACTAGATGGCCTTGAAGGGGGCCTGAGGCGGAGAGCATCCGTTCGAATTCAAGCCCGGTGACCACATTGTCCAGCTTGCTGTAAGCGTATTCGTCGTACTTGCTGGGGTCGAACCTTTCGAACCCCGGGGCGAGGATAACCGAGCCCACCTCAAGGGTAATCTCCTCCTCCTCCATGGAGTGTTCTACTGCCAGAGCCTGGCAGGCATCAACGCAGGCAAGACATTCGCAGCAGGCCATACAGTTGAGACACTTTGTCGCTTCGGCTCTCGCTTGCTCTTCAGTGAGCCCGAGCTCCACTTCCTTAAAACCGCGCATTCTTTCTGCCGTGGAGATGGTAGCTTGTTCAGCCCGGGCAATTCTCTCGGTGTCTTCCGAGATGGGAAGGAAATTTTTCTGTGCCACCTCTACAGGATCTCTCCCGGCCCGAAGATCCTCACCCCTGAGATAGCGGGAGATGGAAATCGCCGCCTCCCTGCCGGCAGCTATCGCCCCAATGGCTATCCATGGTCCAGAAACCGCATCGCCCCCGGCAAATAAACCGTCTACGTTGGTGGCGCAGGTCACGGGATCAACATCTATGGTTTTCCAGCGGGTAAGATCTAACCCGGTAATCTTATCCAAGGGGGAGATGTCAGGCTGTTGGCCGATAGCGGCAATCACCAGAGAGGCCTCCAAAGTGAATTCACTGCCAGCCACTGGTAGCGGTCGACGCCTGCCGCTGGCATCGGGTTCGCCCAGTTCCATGCGGAGACACTCTATACCAATAACCCGATCCTCCCGGGTGAGAATTTTTGCGGGAGCAGTGAGATATTGGATCTCAATAGATTCGGCTAGTGCCGCCTCGACCTCTTCTTTTCTAGCAGGCATTTCCGTTTGGCTGCGGCGATACAAAATGGTTACCTTGTCTGCTCCCAAACGCAAAGCGGACCGAGCCGCATCAATGGCCACATCGCCGCCGCCGACGATCACCGCCCTTCCCTCCAGCTTGGTCAGTTCACCCAGATTGACCTGCCGGAGGAAATTTACTCCTGGAACTACCCCTTTTGCTTCCTCGCCAGAAATGGCAAGCTTCATGCTCTTGTGGGCACCGATGGCGAGGTAGACCGCCTTGTAGCCCTCCTTGAAAAGACCGTCAACGGTCACATCCCGACCCAAGGCAGTATTGAGCTTTATCTCAACCCCGAGTCGGGTAATGGCACGGATCTCTTTTTCCAGTACTTCCGGAGGCAGTCGATAGTCCGGAATGCCCAAACGCAACATGCCTCCAGCAACTGACTGAGCCTCAAATACCGTTGAGGCATATCCCTCCAAGGC